>NZ_JBIATN010000019.1:0-172428 GCF_042891825.1 Streptomyces sp. NPDC001852 | reverse complement strand
ACCCTCGTACTGGACGTACTTGGGTCTGGGGCCGGTGCGGCGAGAGTGCGTGCATGGCGTCGCGCGGCAGACGGGAATTGTCAGACAGGCCCTAGGCACAGGGCTCGGCCGCGCACCCCTCATGCGGGCGCTTCCCCGGTGGTGGCGACGGCGAGGGTGAGCGCCTGGGCCACGGCCGCGGGGACGTCGGTGATCGGGAACAGTGTGTGCCGTACGGTCCGGCCGGGCCCGATGACCAGGACGAGCCGCTTGATGCGCAGGTCCTGTCCGGCCCGGAAGGTCGGCAGGCGCAGGCCCGCGGTGAGCTGGAGCCGGGCGTCGGACAGCAGCGGGAAGGGCAGGTCCTCGGCCCGCGCGAAGGCGGCCTGTTCCTCGGGCGTCTGGGTGCTCACACCGTGAACGGCGATGCCCGCGGCCTCGAACTGCGCCCAGGCGGCGCGGAATTGGCGGCTCTCCGGGGTGCAGCCCGCGCTGCCGGGAACCGGCGGCCCGGCAAGGCCGGCCGGGAGGCCGGGGACACCGGCGGCGGGATAGGCGAACAGCACCGACGGGCCGGGGGGGGCGGCGGCCACCGGGTCGTGCGAGCGGCCGTCGACTCCCGGAAGCCGCAGATCGCCGGGTACCGTCTCGCCGACGGCGGTCACCGATGCGACCGACGGCGACCCGCGCGTCCAGGGCGTGCGCCGCTTCACCGAACTCATCGCCGCACACTCGCGGTTGACCTCCACCACCCTCCAGACGGTCGGCTCGAAGGGCTACGACGGCTTCACCCTCGCCCTGGTCATCGAGTGAGCGAAGGGCCGACGGGACGGGACCGCCCGCCGGTCGGAAACGGACGACGGCCGGGGACGGGCGGCGGCCGGGGACGGGCGGCCGCCGCCGAGGACGCCGCCCCCGGCAGGACGGATCACCACCCTGCCGAGGTGTGGCGGTTCAGCTGCCGGTCAGCAGCCGTCGTACGACATACCCGGCGGAGTCCACGCCCGAGCTGCCGCCCTCGACGAGCGCCGCGACCGAGATGCGGGAGCTGTAGGCGGTCAGCCAGCCGTTGGTGTGGTCGCCCTCCTCCGCGGTGCCGGTCTTGGCGCCGACACCCACCAGCCCGCCGAGCCGCGGTGCCGCCGTTCCGCTGGTGGCCACGTTGCGCATCATCGACTGCAGATAGCCGGCCGTGCGGGCGGAGATGGGCCGGGCCGCCGTCTGCTGGTGCTGTCCCGGCAGGATGACCGGTTGCTCGAAGCCGGCACCCCGGACGGTGGCCGCCACGGACGCCATGAACAGGGGCGTGGCCGTGACCTTGCCCTGGCCGATGAACTGGGCCGCCTGATCGCCGCCCTGGGCGTCCGGCGGAATGCTCGGGTCGGTGGTGGCGACTCCCCCGCCGATGGACCAGTTGCCCATGCCGAAGACGCTCACGGCCTCGTCGTGCAGCGCGGAGGCGTCTCCGCCCTGCACCAGGTAGTGGAAACCGTCCTTGATGAAGGAGGTGTTGCAGGACACCGTGAACGCCTGGGCGAGGGAGGAGCCCTGGTTGGGCCGCACACCGGAGTCGTTGTGGAACAACTGGCTGTTGGCCGTCAGCGAGTCCTGGCACGGCGCCGGGCTGCTCGGCGTGAGGCCGGCCTTGTCGAAGAGTGCCGCCGACGTGATGATCTTCATCGTGGAGCCGGGGGACTTGATGCCGTTGATGGCGATGTCGCCGTCGTCGCCCGAGTGCGCGATCGCCAGGATGTGGCCGTTGTGCCAGTCCAGCGCCACGGTACCGGCGGGCTTCTGCTGGAGGTGAGCGTCCTGGACGGCGCGCTCGGCCACCGTCTGGAGGCCGGCGTCGATGGTCGTTCGGACGACCGCCGGGCGGCCCTTGGCGAAGACCTTCAGCGTCTTCACGCCCGCGCCGCCGGCGTCGACGACGGCCACGCCCGTGCCGGGGGTGCCGCCCGTGGGCTTCGCGTTCTTGCCGATCGTGGCCGCGATGTCCCGCAGCGAGGCGAAGCCGGACAGGTCGGTCCTGCCGTCGCTCGCGACGACCTTCGTGCCCCCCGCGCCGGCCGGCAGCTCGCCCGCGGTCAGCGACTGGCCGTCACCCAGGCCCGGGTAGAGCACCGAGTTGTTCCAGTGGACCGCCGAGTGACCGTTCGTGCTCTTCAGGACGGCCACCGCGCTCGGGTAGCTCCAGGTGCCGCCCGCGACCTGGGCGGTCACGTCGAAGGTGACCTTGGTGGCGCCCGGTGTCACCGACGAGGGACCCACCGACACGATGTGACCGAACGTCAGCTTCTTCAGGTGCAGGCCGTCGGAGTAGTCCCGCAGCGCCTGCGCGGCCGTACCCGGGACGTCGGTGTGGCCTGCCGCGCCGTCCAGGCGCAGCTGGGACCAGCTGTCCAGGAAGGCGCGGGCCCGCTTCACCGCCTCGGCGTCCGACGGGGGCGTGCTGGACAGCGCCGACGGGTCGAAAGCGCGCGCGTCCCGGGAGTCCGCGTCACCTGACGAGCCCGAGGCCAGGCTGTGCAGGATGTTGTAGGTACCGATTCCCCCCAGGGCGAGCAGCGCGGTGCAGGTACCGGCGAGGCCGATCTTCACAGCTCTGTTCATGAACAGGATCGTATGTATGTTCCATGAAAGCGTGTGCCGAGTTCCATGAAAGTGTGTGCGGATCGTCGGTAGATCGTTATCGGAACACCAAGTCCGACGCGGGCCGTCCACCTCGAACTTGCGCCGCTATGGGGCGGATACAGGATTGCGATCCCACGGAGCATGGCAGCGGGCCCCGAGGACACCCCTTAGTCGTCACCTGGCACCTGGCACCTGGCACCCCAGGATCTCCGATACCTGTCACCGCTGACTGCACCCACCCAGGCGACCTAACTGCCTTGATTCCCTGGGCGGTTCGGCCGTACTCACGACCAGAGACGGACCCCACCGGCTGCGGTACGCCTAGGCTCCCGACGTCACGGCCTTGAGTTCGGTCAGTGACTCCCGGATCAGCTGCTGCATGGGCCGTTCCTCGCCCGGCGCGATCCAGCGTTCGAAGGCGACCTTGAAGACGGCGACCCCCGCCTCGGCGGCCAGGCTCGCGGTCGGCTCCGGGACGCCGCGGCCGCGCAGGGTGGCGGCGAGCGCGGCGGCCATCGAGGCGAGTTTGATCAGCTCGCGCTCCTGGAGTTCGGCGTTCGCGGTGATCACGGCATGACGCCGGCGCGCGTGCTCACGCCGGTCGGTGAACAGCTCGGCGGCCGCGTCCAGCCCGGCGGACAGCGCGTCGAGCGGCACCGCGGCCTCCGGGGCATCGGCGACCGTCCGCACGATCAGCCCCTCCAGCTCGCCCGCGCCCGAGAAGAGCACCTCGCGCTTGTCGGCGTAGTGCCGGAAGAAGGTCCGCTCCGTGAGCCCGGCCCGCTTGGCGATCTCCGCCACCGTGGTCTGCTCGTACCCGTGCTCGGCATAGAGCTCCAGTGCGGCCTTCGCCAGGCGTCCGCGCGCGTCCGGCTCCCATCTACCCATGCCGAGATCCTACGTGATGACAGAGACTGACATCAGGTGCTAGCGTCTATGACAGTCACTGACATCGACTGTCTGGGGTCTCCCATGCGCATCTTCGTCACCGGCGCCTCCGGCTGGATCGGATCCGCCGTCGTACCCGAGCTCATCGAGGCGGGTCACCACGTCGTCGGGCTCGCCCGCTCCGACGCCTCCGCCGCCGCGCTCACCGCGGCCGGCGCGGAGGTCGTCCGCGGCACGCTCGACGACCTGGACCTGCTGCGGGACGCGGCCGCCGCGTCGGACGGGGTCATCCACCTCGCCTTCAAGCACGACATCGCCTTCGGCGGCGACTTCGACTTCAAGGGTGCCGCCGAGGCCGACCGCCGCGCCGTCGACGTCTTCGGTGCGGCGCTCGCGGGCAGCGACCGGCCCTTCGTCCTCGCCTCCGGCCTGGCCGGCCTCACACCCGGGCGGATGGCCACCGAGCGGGACATGCCCGTGCCCGACGGCTCACCGCTGACGATCCGCTCCGCCACCGCGCAGGAAGTGCTCGCCTTCGCCTCGCGCGGCATCCGTTCCTCCGTGGTGCGGCTCTCGCCGACCTGTCACGGCGAGGGAGACAACGGCTTCATGGCGACACTGGTCGCCGTGGCCCGCGAGAAGGGCCTCTCCGGCCACATCGGCGGCGGCACCAACCGCTGGCCTGCCGTCCACCGCCTCGACGCCGCGCATCTGTTCCGCCTGGCGGTCGAGCGGGCCCCGGCCGGTTCGGTGCTGCACGGGGTCGCGGAGGAGGGCGTCGCGATCCGTGACGTCGCCGAGGTGATCGGCCGACACCTCGATGTGCCGGTGGTCTCCGTGGCACCCGAGGA
The DNA here is from genome assembly GCF_042891825.1 of Streptomyces sp. NPDC001852. Lineage (NCBI taxonomy): Bacteria > Bacillati > Actinomycetota > Actinomycetes > Kitasatosporales > Streptomycetaceae > Streptomyces > Streptomyces sp. NPDC001852. The sequence goes on along the minus strand of NZ_JBIATN010000019.1, from coordinate 168,076 downwards.
GGCGGCCGGGCACTTCGGCTGGCTGGCCGGATTCCTCGGCCTCGACGTCTCGGCGTCGAGCACGCTGACCCGCGAGCTCCTGGACTGGGAACCGGCCCACCCGGGTCTCCTCGAAGACCTCGACAAGGGGCACTACTTCCACGCCCCTGCCACCGGCGCCTGACGGCACGCGCCCGACCGGGGCCGGGGGCAGGGCGCGCCGGGTGCCCTGGGGCGGGAGACGGCGACCGGCACCTCGTCGGGCCCGGCGCCCCGGCCGTGCATGCAGACGGCGTGTCACATCGGCTCCGGCAGCGGCCGGACGCACGGACGGGCGGAGTCAGAGGTCGCGGGGCACAAGGCCGGCCAGCCCGGTGTCGCGCATGATGCGCTCGACCGTCTCCGGCAGGGAGCTGCCGGCGGCGATGACCGTCTCCACTCCCCCGGGCAGCAGATCGCGCTGCCGGTACCAGTCCCGCAGGTCGGCCTCGGTCACCTGGCCGGCGATCGGCTTGGTCGCATGGCGGGCGAGGGTCTCGTCGAACGGCACGTCGAGGTAGTAGCCGTGGGTCGGCCCCCGGTGGTCGGCACGCAGCCGGGCGAGCATGTCGCCGTAGCGGTCGGCGTACAGGATGCCCTCGACGACCACGTGGTAGCCGGCGTCCAGGGCATAGCGGGCCACGGTGTCGATCAGGCCGATGTTCGCCGCTCCCGGCCGGTCCCGCTCACGCAGCACGATCCGGCGGAGGTTGTCCTGTTCCACCAGGGCCAGCCCCCGGCCGAACCGGTCGCGGATGCCCGCCGCGACGGACGACTTGCCCGAGGCACTGTTGCCGCGCAGCACCACCAGGCGGGTCTGTTCGGTACCGACTCCCACCTGCCGCAGGGTACCGGCCGGCGGTCTCGGCGCGGTGTGCGGTGATCCATCCGGCCAGGCCGTCCTCGTCGCCCGCCGAGCATCCTGACCGTCGTCAACTGACGTGGATGTGGGGGAGGTTGACCGCTTGTCCGGAAGGCGGCGTCTCGGTGTGCCGGCGTTTCGGCGGGGAGGGGCGGAGCGCGTTCGTCACGCATCTGGCCTGTCTCACCGCCGGCACACCGGCACCCTCTGGCCGCGGCCGGCAGACGGTGGCGACGCCATGACCGGCACCGCTTGCCTCCGCGGCGAGCGGCCGGTCGGCCCGTAGGGTGGGGCCGTGACCGGCGAGACTGATCTGCAGACACTGCTCAGCGGCATGCGTCCGGAACTGAATCCGGGCCGCTATGTCTTCACCATGGCGGAGGGCGGCGTGCCGTCCGGTGTCACCCCCGTGGTGACGGTGGCCGAACAGGAGGGCCTGACCCTCGTCGTGCCTCGGGCCGAGGCGGACGCGGCGGGGATGGCGTACGACTACGTGGCCGGCTGGATCACCCTGCGGGTGCACTCCGCGCTGGCCGCGGTGGGGCTGACCGCCGCCGTCTCCCGCGCCCTCGCCGACGCGGAGCTGAGCTGCAACGTCGTCGCCGGCTTCCACCACGACCACCTCTTCGTGCCCTACGACCGTGCCGAGGAGGCCCTGGACATCCTGCGGCGCCTGGCCCGCGGCTCTTCCTGACCGCGAGGGCTTCGGCCGGGCGGCCGCCGAAGAGGCGGAAGCCCTCGTCGTGGTGTGCGGCCGGCCTGGTGAAGGCCGTGCGGACGCGCGATCCGGTGGGCGGCGCCCGGACACGGATGCCTCGGCGCCCGTCCCGCAGGCCCTCGGCCGGCAGGTGTTCGACCCCCGCCACGGCCGCGTCTCTCCCCTGTCCGTCGCCGACGTGCGGCGCCATCGTGTACCGCTGAGCCGCATCAACCATTCCGTGATCGTCGCGTCCGTGCCCCGTCCCTGGTTCGAGGAGGCGGTCGTCGTGCTCTTCGACGTGGTGCGCGGGACCCGTGCCGAGGAGGGGCAGGTGCTGCTCCCCGACGGGCGGGCGGTGCCCGGTGTGCGGCTGGTGGAGGGCGAACACCTGGCAGCGGGCGCGGTGTACGAGGTCGAGGCCGGCGAGGGACCGAGCCAGGAACCGGAGCGGCTGCGGATCGTCGATCGGCGGACCGGAAGCGACCCGGCGGCGCGACGGGAATACGCCCCCGGAGACGAAGGTACGGTCACGGTCGTGGAAGGCGTGCTCCACGCCGTCGCGCGCCGTGTGGGCGCCGAACTGCACGGGTCCGTGAGGACCCTTGGCCGCCGCTGGGCGTCCCTGCGGCGAGCGCAGGGCAGTGCCCGTGTCGATCTGCGGGCATGGTGGGACGCGGCCGCGGGACGGCGCTTCTCCGGCACGCCGTTCGAGGCGCGCCTGGGTCACCGGCTCGCCGAAGCCGCACTGTGGGCGGTGCCCCGGCCGCAGGGCGACAACGCAGTCCGGGCGCAGCCGCCGCACCGCACGGGACGCCTTGACCTTGCCACTGAGGGCAGGGTTTAGCGTGTGAGCGAGGTGAACGGCAATGAGGATCGGTGAGCTGGCGCGTCGGGCGGATGTCACGACGAAAGCGGTGCGGTACTACGAGTCGCTGGGGCTGATCACAGCCGAGCGCCTGCCCAATGGCTACCGGGACTACGGCGAGGACGACGTACGCCTCGTACGGGAGATCAGGACACTCCACCGGCTCGGAATCCCCGTCGAGCGCACCCGGCCGTTCCTCGAGTGCCTGGCGGCCGGACGCGCACACGCGGACGACTGTCCCGCCTCCCTCGCGAGCTACCGCGAGGCCATCGACGAGCTCACCGAGCGCATCGAGTCCCTGACCGCCCGCCGCGCGACGCTGATCGCCAACCTGAACGCCGCCGCCCACCGCGGCAGCGGCGTCGTACCAGAAGAAGGAGGCGCTGGACACATGGACTATCTGACGCTGCCCGCGGACCTGCCCGTCCCCGAGGACGACGGCGCTGCGGCCCACCTCGCCGGCATGAAGGTGCCGAGCCTCGCGCTGCTCGACACGGCCGGCCGAACGATCCGCCTGGACACGCTCGGATCCCGGCGCACGGTCATCTACGTCTACCCCCTCACCGGCCGCCCCGGCACCGACCTGCCGGAGGGCTGGAACTCGATTCCCGGAGCACGTGGCTGCACACCCGAGTCGTGCGGCTTCCGCGACCACTTCCACGACCTGCTCGAAGCCGGCGCCGGCCGCGTCTACGGGCTGTCCAGCCAGGACACCGACTACCAACGCGAGGTCGTGGAGCGTCTGGGACTGCCCTTCGACATGCTCTCCGACCCTGCCCTCGACCTGGCCGGCACACTTGGTCTGCCCACGTTCGAGGTCGAGGGGATGCGGCTGTTCAGGCGCCTGACACTCGTCCTCCGCGCCGGTGTGATCGAGCATGTCTTCTACCCGGTCTTCCCACCGAACGAGCACGCCCGGCAGGTGCTGACCTGGCTGCGCGAGAACCCCCTCTAGGCATCGGGCCGCAGGACCCGGCCGGGCGCACGGGCGGGCCCTTCCGGCGGACACCGGTGGGCGCCTGAGCGCCGGATGACATGTCGTTCGCCTGCGGCGGCTACCGGCGTGCGGGCACCTGGGCCGACGCCGGCTCGCGGACCATGAACACATCGACCGGTTCCTCGGTCTCGACGGCGAAGCCATGGCGTTCGTAGAGCCGTTGGGCCCGGCTGCCCGAGAGCGCGTTCAGCCGGACCCGGATGCCGTCGCGGTCGCACCGCTCCAGCAGCAGCCGCAGCACGGCCGACCCTATGCCCCTGCCCTGCAGGCTCGAGTCCAGGTAGAAGTGCTCCAGCCAGTGGGCGTCGTTCGACGGCCGCAGCGCCACGCATCCGGCCAGGGCACCGCCCGCCTCGATCACCCAGGTGTGCTCCGGTGTGAACTCGTCCCGCAGCCGCTGCCGCACCCGGTGCTCGTCGTAGCGCCCGAGACGCTCCAGGTCCGCTCGGAGCACCACGGCCTTCAGCTCGGCCACCGCCTCGACGTCCGCCGCCGACGCGGGACGCATCTCCCAGTCCGCCACGATCGTGATACTAGCCGGGGGGATTTCCCCGGCCCCGGGGACCGAGGGCGTCAGGGGGTGTGGGGGGTCGCTTCCCGCAGGAAGCCGGCGATGGTTGCCACGAACCGGTCGGCGTCGTCGAGCCATGGGAAGTGGCCCGGGTGGCTCCGGGGTCGAAGGCGCCCTCGGCGCCGAAGGCGGCCACGACGTCCCGGCTCAGCTGTTCGTCCTCGGCTGCCTTGCGGGCCTGGGCCACCTCGTCCCAACGGCCGTAGGAGAACGGCGCGATGGCCCGGAAGTTCTCCGCCGTCGCCACGCCCGCCCCGATCGCCTCCAGGGCAGCGCGCGCCTCCGGGAAACGGCTCGTCCCGGCGTGGCCGTACGGTCTCCCGCCGGAGCCGATCGGTGATGGTCAGGCCGACGGCCCGCACGCCCGGTGTGATGAGCACGAGCCGGCCGACGCGCTCGGGTGCCGACTCCCGGCTCCGCAGGACACATCGGAGAGATGACACGGAGGGATGACAGAGGAGAGAACGGCACACCTCTGGGCAATGCACAGGGTTCACTCGGTGGAAACCCGCCGGCCCATCCGTATCATCCATGTGTCGGGGGACCCGCAGGACAACTCCCGCTCCCCGTCTGCCGCACGCGCAGGCGACGGAGCGCACCAGCGTCACGATAGGAGCCACAGATGCCTGAGCCCACCGCCCCCGTCACCGAGTTGACCTCGCAGTACGTCAGCCAGGTGACCAACGACCTCGAGCACAACGTCAAGGAACAGGAGCGCATCACCGCCGAAATCGCAGCGCTTCAGGAGCAGTTGGCCGCCCTGCAGCACGACCAGACGATCCTGGTGAACATGCGGCAGGCGCTCGGTGTCGCCTCCTCGGTGGGCGCACCCGCCTCGGCCGAGGGTGCCGTGGTGCCCGCCCCGCGCAAGAAGGCCGCCACCGCGTCCGGCGCGCACCGGGCGCCGAAGAAGGCGGTCCCGGAGCAGTCCGGGCGCAGGAAGCAGGCCGCCAGGAAGCCCGCGGCGACCAAGCCCTCGACCAAGCCCCCGGCGGCCAAGCCCGCGGCGACGAAGTCCTCGGCGGCCAAGTCCTCGTCATCGAAGTCCTCGACATCGAAGGCGACCGGCCAGTCCGCTCAGCCCACCCTCGTCGAGCTGGTCCGCCGCCACCTCGCCGAACAGCAGGAGCCCCGCTCCGCGGCGGAGGTCGCCGAGGCGCTCGGCAAGGCACATGCCGACCGGGAGATCCAGACCAAGGTCATCCGCACCACCCTGGAGAACCTCGTGGCCCGCAACACCGCCCAGCGCTCCAAGCAGGGCTCGTCGGTCTTCTACACCCTGGCCGCCGCGTCCGAGTCGGCGGCGGCGAACGCGGAGGAGTCCCGGGCCGACGCTGCCGAATGAGCCGTGGCCACATCGCCCCGTCCTGCACCGACCACGGTCGACGCGTCCCGGACGGGGCGAACCGGCGCAGCCGACCTCCCTGCGGTCACCGCCTGGAATGCGCTGAACGACGAGGGATCACAAGCCGGTTCCACGGCTCACGCACCGGCCGTGGCCTTCTGCCGCGTCTGGTCGAACTCGCTCACCGGGTCGCCGCCTGCCCGCCAGGGCCACGCGGTGACGACGCCACCGATCTGCTCGAAGACGGCACGCGCGTCGGCGCGCCGGTCCGCGGCGACCAGCGCATAGGCGAGGAGGTTGAGGTCGGCCAGCGCCTTGGCGTGGCGGAGGAACCCCGGCTGGATCCATGTGTGCGCCGCGCGGTCGAGGGCCTGCAGGGCCATGTCGTGGGACCAGTGGTTCCGCGCGACCAGCGCCTCGAGCCCGCCGCGGCCGAGGATGGCGTGGTACTGGTGGACCTGAGCGGTGAGTTCGGTCGCCACGCACGGCGCGTTCGCGGGCATGCGGGCGCGCAGGGTGTCCACGAACTCCAGGACCTGGATGCGCGAGCCCGCCTCGCCCGGGCTGAGGTAGGCCAGCATGTTCAGATAGGCCTCGCGGTTCCAGCGATCGCGTGCGAGCACCTCGTTCCACAGCCCGAAGATCTGCGACTGCTCACGTCGTTCCAGGCGTGCCACGGCGAGGAGGGCCACCCAGGGCGTCGGGTCCTCGGGGGCGAGTCGGGCGGCGCGCAGACAGACATCGACGGTGCCGGCGGGGTCCTCCAGGTGCCCCTGTGCGCGGGCCTGCGCGACCTGGGTCCAGGCGTGCAGGACGAGCGCGTCCACGCTGCGGGGCTCGCGGGTGACCCAGGACCGTGACAGGTGCGATCCGGCGAGGAATCCCGCCAGGACCTCCATACGATGCGTACGGCGGTCCCAGTCACCGGGGTCCTGCTCCAGGAGGCGGGACATCTGCGCCACACACAGCTCACTGGTCGCGATGGTGCCGGTCCTGGTGGTCGCCGCGAGTGACTTCAGCAGCTTGCCCAGGTCCTGGTCGTCGAGTTCCGGAGCAAGACGGGCCCTTCTGCGGCGACTGGAGAGAAATGCCATGTCCGGAGGCTAGGGCGTAGCGGTGGGCGCGCAAGGGCTGGGCCGAGATCGTTATGGTTTACACGTACAACTTGCTCATACAAGTTGCCTATATTGCCGTCCATGCCCGAGATCCAGCTGCTCCGTCCGGCTCATGGTCCCGCACTGTTCGCCTTCGAGCGGGAGAACCGGGCCTACTTCGCGGCGTCGATCCCTGACCGGGGTGACGACTACTTCGCCCGGTTCGACGAGCGCCACCGTGCCCTGCTCGCCGAGCAGGAGGCCGGTCACTGCTACTTCCACCTGCTGGTGGGCGCCGGAGGCGAGGTGTTGGGCCGGATGAACCTCGTGGATGTCGCGGACGGCGGCGCCGAGCTCGGGTACCGCATCGCCGAGCGTGCCGCGGGCCGGGGGCTCGCCACCTGGGGCGTGCGGGAGATCTGCGATCTGGCCGCCCACCGCTACGGGCTGACGGCGCTCCGTGCCAGGACCACGCTCGACAATGCGGCGTCGCGGGCCGTGCTGGCCCGGTCGGGGTTCGCCGTGGTCGGCGAGACCCGGCTCTCCGGTCGCCCCGGACTGTCGTATCTCCGCAGCCTTGCGGATCTCATCGCTCCGCCGGACCCGACGGCTGCCCGGTCGCCGAGCGGGAACCGGACCGAGCGGGAAGAGGATCAAGCGGGTACGTGATCAGTCCAACCGCGACGACTCCTCGGCCGCTTCACCGGCGCGCAGTGGTACGGCGAAGAGGACCGGCACCGCGCAGGCCGCCAGGGCCGCTGCCGCTGCCAGGGTGCCGGGCAGGGACCAGGTCGCCAGCGGGCCGCCGATCGCCGCGCCCGCCGCGAAGGCGGTGACCTTCAGGCCGGCGCCGGTGGTGAAGATCTGGCTGCGCAGACGGTCGGGCGCCTCCCGGTGGCGTACCGCGAAGAGTGCGGTGAGCTGTGGCCCTTCACCGATCCCGGCCAGCAGCAGGGCCAGGACGAGCACGGCCGGCCGGCCGGTCGCCGCCAGGGCGAACGCGCCGCCCTGGATCAGGGCGGCGGCCCGGATGATCGATTCGGGGGCGATGTGCTGCGGGAACCGTGCCAGTACGGCGTTGGCCACGAGCGCCGTGCCGGCCGTACAGGACAGCAGGAGCGCGCCGCGCCCCGCACCGCCGAGGACACGTTCGCCCAGCAGCGGGACGCAGGCCGTCAGCATGCCCTGCGCGGCACAGCAGACGACCGAGGCAAGGGTGGCCCGGGCCAGCCGGGGGTTGCGCACGATGACCCGCGTTCCGGCGGCGAGGTCACCGATCAGCGAACCGGGCTGCGCGCGCCGCACCCGCGCGCAACGCGCCGGCAGGGCCCACGCCGCCGGCGCCGCGCAGCCGATGAGCGCCGCCGACGCCACGACGGCCGTCGACGCCCCGGAGACCTCGGCCAGGCCGCCGGCGAGGACCGGACCGGACAGGCTCGCCATGCCGAAGGTCATGGCATCGAGCGCGTTGGCCCGTGGCAGCCGGTCCCCCGGAACCACCCTCGGCAGCTGCCCCGTCCAGCCGCCCGACAGGGCGGGACCCGGCAGCCCGGTCAGGACGGCGATCGGCACGGTCACGGTGAACGGAAGCCTTCCGAGCGCCAGGAGGATCACCACGAGGCCGGTCGCGTACAGGACGAGCGCTGCGGCCAGCAGCCGTCCCGGCCGCCGCTGCCGGTCGAGCACCGCGCCGAGCACGGGGCCGCCTGCCGCCGCCGCGACCGTGATGCCCGCGAGCAGCGCGGATGCTTCGGAGGCCGAGCCTGTGACCGCGTATCCGGTCAGCATGAGCGCCGGTCCCGACATCTCGTCCCCGACGCGGGCCACCACCGCTCCCGCGAAATAGCAGGCCATCGTGTAACGCCTTATCACCTGGGAGACGTTACGTAAGTAACTCAAAACTCTGCAATATGCGTTACAGTGCGCTGGTGCACCCCAGCAACGATGCCGACGGCGACTGGTCCACCCGGCACTCCGTCCTGGCCATGGCCCGCCGCACCGCCGCACTCGTCAACGCCCTCGCCGAGGACCAACCCGACCCGGACCATGTGGCGGAGGTGCTCCTCGCCCACGGCGAGAAGGGCCCCGTGGTCCTCACCTCCCGGGAGGTCGCGCAGATGCGCGAGGCCGCGGCCCGGCTGCGGGAGGTCTTCGCCGCCGAGCACGCCGACGAGGCCGCCACCGTCCTCAACCGCCTGCTCGGCGAGCACACCGGGCCGCTCCGCCTCACCTCGCACGGTGGCGGCACGCCCTGGCATCCCCACCTCGACCGCGACGACGACGCTCCCTGGGGTGAGTGGCTCCTCGCCTCGTCCTGCCTGTCCCTGGCCGTCCTCGTGTGGGACCGCCAGCTCCCGCCCGGCAGGATCTGTGCGTCGCCCGTCTGCCGGAACGTCTTCATCACCCAGGGCCCCGGCCCCGAACGCCGCTACTGCTCCCGCCGCTGCGCGACCCGCGAACGGGTCGCGGCCCACCGGCGCGCCCGCTCCACGGAATCACCCGGCTGATCGTGGGCAGTCTCAAGCCCGGCTCGGCGACCGCCGCCCCACATCCCGGCGTACGTGGGCGAGTCGGCGTTCTCTCGCACCGCAGGTCGAGGTCCGTTCGCCGCCAGCCTTCCGCAGGTCGCGCCGGTGGGATGGAGGCATGACTTCACAGGCAACCCTTGACGGTAAGAAGGCTCTGGTCACCGGCGGCAGCCGGGGCATCGGCGCGGCCTCGGCCCTGCGCCTGGCGCAGCAGGGTGCGGATGTGGCCGTGACCTATGTGCACGGGAAGGAGGCGGCGCAGGACGTGGTGCGGGCCGTCGAGGCCCTGGGGCGGCGGGCGGTGGCCCTGCGCGCCGACGCCGCGGACGCGGAGGAGGCGGCGGGTGCGGTGGGACGCGCGGCCGAGGCGCTCGGGGGTCTGGACGTCCTCGTGAACAACGCGGCGCTCGGGCTGATGGAGCCGCTGGAGACCCTGTCGCTCGCCGACGTGGACCGCCTGATCGCCGTGAACATCCGCGGGACGTTCCTGGCCGCCCAGGCCGCTGCCGCACTCATGGCGCCCGGCGGCCGGATCATCACCGTCGGCAGCTGCATCACCCACCACACCCCGGGCCCCGGCGCCACCCTGTACGCGATGAGCAAGTCGGCGGTCGTCGGGCTGACGAAGGCGCTGGCGCGCGAGCTGGGCGGGCGCGGGATCACGGCGAACGTCGTTCATCCGGGCCCGACCGACACCGACATGAATCCCGCGAACGGCCCGTTCGCGTCCGGCCAGGCGGCGATGACCGCCCTCGGCCGCTTCGGCACGGCCGCGGAGGTGGCGTCCGCGGTGGCCTATCTGGCGGGGCCGGAGGCGGTGTACGTGACGGGAGCCGAGCTCTCCGTGGACGGCGGGTACGCGGCGTGAGCGAGCGGGGCGCACCGTGCCCGGGCCCGAAGAGCACGGTGCGCCCCGGCCGGGTCACGGCTCGTTCAGGCGGCGTACGTCGTCCTCGTCCCACTTCCTGGTGTCGCGCGGCCGGGTGTAGGGCTCGGCTCCGGGCGGATGTCCGCCGGCGATGGCCCGCTGGCGCACGGTCTCCGCGTCGAACTCCAGGCCGAGCAGGATCGCCAGGTTGCCGATCCAGAGCCAGACCAGGAAGACGATGACGCCGGCCATGGTGCCGTAGGTCTTGTTGTAGGAGGCGAAGTCGGCGACGTAGAGGGCGAACCCGGCGGAGGCGATCAGCCAGATCGCCAGGGCGAGGACGCTGCCCGGAGTGATCCACCTGAAGCCCTTGACCCTGGCGTTCGGGGTCGCCCAGTACAGGATCGCGATCATCACCGTGACCAGCAGGACCAGCACCGGCCACTTCGCGATCGACCACACGGTCAGCGCCGTGCCGCCGATGCCCAGCGCCTGCCCCGCGTGCCGGGCGAGGCTGCCGGTGAAGACGACGATCAGGGCGCTGGCCACGGCGAGCAGCATCAGCACCAGGGTGACACCGACCCGCACCGGCAGGATCTTCCACACCGGGCGGCCCTCCGGCATGTCGTAGACCGCGTTGGCGGCGCGGATGAAGGCGGCCACGTATCCGGAGGCCGACCAGACCGCCAGTACGATGCCGACGACGGCCATGACCGAGCCGGTGCCGGCGTTGTTCTGCAGCTGCTCCACGGCCCTGGTGAGGATGTCCCGCGCGGAGCCGGGCGCGAGGTGCCGGAGGTTGGCCAGCACCTTGTCGGTGACCGACCTGCCGGCGATGCCCAGCAGCGACACCAGCACCAGCAGCGCCGGGAACAGGGCCAGCACCGCGTAGTAGGTCAGGGCGGCGGCCCGGTCGGTCAGCTCGTCGTCCTGGAACTCGCGCAGGGAGCCTTTCAGCACGGCGCCCCAGGCCCGCTTGGGCAGTTGCGCCGGCGTGTCGGGAGCGGCCCGCTCGACCCGCTCGTCGGGCCCGGCCTCCTCCGGCGTCGGCACATGCGCACCCGGGCCGTCGTCGTCGGCGTGGCGATGGCCGTGCCCGGGGAGATGCAGCTTCGGCATAGCGACCGGGTAACCCGGTCCCGCGGTCTCACGCAGGCGTGTCCCTCGGAGTCGGCCGTACAACTCCTTGCGGGCCGGGTGGCGGGGCGGTGCCGGCCACGGTTGCCGACAGGGTCGGCGGCGGAGAACTGAACCACGTCACCGGCCGGCTCCCGTCGAACCATGCCGCCCTGTTCGGCGGGACGGAACCGACGGACGGAGCGCACTTCCTGCGTCGGCGTCGGGGCGTCCCCCTGATTGACCGTGCCATCGGGGTGGGTTTTCATGGGGCGCATGCCGGGTGAAGCGCACTCGGGTGGAGCACTCAACGGGGCCGATCCGGTCCTGGCCTTCGCCACGCAGGAGGCGTGGGAGCAGTGGCTGGAGGAGCATCACGCCGATGTGCGGGGCATCTGGCTGAAGATCCCGAAGAAGGACTCCGGGCTCGACGGCGTCGACTACGCCGGAGCGCTGGAGTCGGCGCTGTGCTTCGGCTGGATCGACGGGCAGAAGAAGAAGCTGGACGAGCGGCACTGGCTGCAGCGCTTCACCCCGCGTCGGCCGGGCGGCAAGTGGTCGAGGCTGAACCGGGACAAGGCCATCGAGCTCACGGAGCAGGGCCGCATGCGGCCGGCCGGCCTGCGGGAGGTGGAGCAGGCCAAGGCGGACGGCCGCTGGGAGGCGGCGTACGCCGGTCAGAGGACGGCCACGGTGCCCGAGGACCTGCAGGCGGCCCTGGAGGCCGCTCCGAGGGCACGGGACTTCTTCTCCACCCTGGACAGCCGCAACCGGTACGCCATTCTCCACCGGATCCAGGACGCCAAGAGGCCTCAGACCCGGGCGGCGCGGATCGAGAAGTTCGTCGCCATGCTCGCGGCGCGCCAGAAGCTGCATCCCTGATCCCTGATCCGGGGTCCGCCGGACCGAGTGCGCTTGCTTGAAGCGCACTTGAACGTTCTAGCGTGTGCGGCATGACGGTGATCGACAGCACCCCCGTGACCTCCTCGTCCGTGGACGCCTGCGCGCCCACGGTGCCGGAGCCGCCTCGGCCCGATGGCCGGGACCACTACACGATCAAGGAGGTCGCGGCGCTCACGGGACTTCGCCCGCACACGCTGCGCTGGTACGAGCAGATCGGCCTGCTGCCCCAGGTGGAGCGGTCGCACGCCGGTCAACGCCGGTTCGACAACCGGGACCTGGAGTGGCTCGCCTGTGTGACCAAGCTGCGGCTGACGGGGATGCCGGTCGCCGAGATGGTGCGCTACGCCGAGCTGGTCCGCCATGGAGCGGACACGTACGAGGAAAGGCAGCGGATGCTGGAGCGGACCCACCGCGAAGTCCTCGCGACGATCGCGGAGTTGCACGACACCCTCACCGTGCTCGACGCCAAGATCGACTTTTACGCGGACGCCCGCCGGGCGTCGGAAAGGGCCTGAGCGCCACCATGGGCAACACCCTCGAACACATCCGCAAGGTCGAACTGGGCGCCGGGGGCCCGCTCGTCGGCGTCCAGGGCTTCGGTGCCATGGGCATCAGCGCCGCCTACGGGCAGACCGACGACGCCGCGGCCCGCGACACCCTGGAGGCCACCGTCGAGGCGGGGGTGACCCTGATCGACACGGCCGACATGTACGGCGTCGGCACCAACGAGGAGTTCCTCGCACCCTTCGTGGCGGCGCACCGCGACGAGATCACCCTGGCCACCAAGTTCGGCATCGAATACCGTGCGGACGACCCGGGTTACCGGGCCATCCGCAACGATCCCGGCTACATCAAGCAGGCCGTCGAGGCGAGTCTGCGCCGCCTGGACGTCGAGGCGATCGACCTCTATTACATGCACCGGCGCGATCCCGGGGTCCCGCTCGCCGAGTCGGTAGGAGCCATGGCCGAGCTGGTTCGGGAGGGGAAGGTCAAGCACCTCGGCCTGAGCGAGGTCACGGGTGCGGAACTGCGCGAGGCGCACGCCGTGCACCCCATCGCCGCGGTGCAGACGGAGTGGTCGCTGTTCAGCCGGGACGTGGAGCGCAGCGTGGTGGGCACCGCCGCCGAGCTGGGTGTCGCCTTCGTGCCGTACTCGCCGCTCGGCCGGGGCTTTCTGACCGGCTCCTTCTCCGACGCGGGCAAGGAACTGTCCGGCAGCGACTTCCGGCAGCTGCTGCCCCGTTTCACCGGCGACAACGCCAGGGCGAACACCGCTCTGCTCGCCCCGCTGCACAGGATCGCGGCCGATCACGGGGCCACCACGGCGCAGGTCGCGCTGGCCTGGGTGCACCAGCGGGCCGAGGTCCACGGCCTGACCGTGGTGCCGATCCCAGGGACCCGCAAGCGCAGCCGCCTGCTCGAGAACGCCCAGGCCACCCGGATCACGCTGAGCGACGACGAGCTGGCCGTACTGGAGCCGATCGCCGGGCGGGTGGCGGGCGAGCGCTACGCGGACATGTCCCTCACCTCCGCGGCTCGGGAGTCTCAGGCGTAACATGCGCCCATGGAGCGGATCTTGGTGGCGGGGATCAGCGGTGCGGGCAAATCCACGCTGGCCCGCAGGGTGAGCCGTCTGCTGGACCTTCCGTACCACGAGATCGACGCGCTCCATTTCACCGGGCCCGGGTGGGCCGTCAACTCCGGCTTCGCCGAAGAGGTGTCCCGTGTCGCGGCCGGGCCGCACTGGATCGTCGACTCGGTCGGCTACCCGGCGGTCCGAGACCTGCTGTGGAGCCGGGCCGACACCGTCATATGGCTGGACTACCCCAGACACGTGATCATGCCCCGCGTCCTGCGCAGATCCCTGCGGCGCACGGTGATGCGCGAGGATCTCTTCGGCGGCAACAGGGAGACCTGGGCGGGATGGCTGAGCAGTGAGCACCCGGTCTGGTGGGCCTGGTCCCAGCATGCCGCCAGGCGTCGGGAGATCGAGCACCGCACCCGCGATCCGCGCTTCGCCCCTCTCGACACCCTCCGCTTCCACCACCCCGACGACACCGCCGCCTGGCTGACGTCCCTGGAGGCGGACAGGACGCCCCGCCCATAGGCGGAGGCCCACCTGCCCGCGCGCCTTCAGGACTGGGGTCGTTTGCCGTGGTTGGCGGCATGGTTGCGCCGCGACTTCTTCTTCCGGCGTCGCTTCGAGGACATGGAATCCTCCTTGAGGGAGAGGGAAACTTGTGCAGAGAACACCGTAAACACGGTATATCGGTACACGGGGAGCCTCCACCGCAGCCAGCGCCCCGACCGCGAACGCGGAGCGGCACGACCTCGGACTCTCGTTGATACGATGCATAAAATGCCCGATTCGCGAATATTCTCCCCTTGACCAGAGGAGCCGGACATGACCGGTGGCCCGGAGCCGATCAGCACCACTGCCCGCCGCGCGCTGGAGCAGGAGCTGGCCGACCTGCGCGACGAGCGCCGCATCGTCGCCGGAATCCTGCGGGACCGCACGGACGTGGGCGACCAGGCGGACCAGGCCGAGCAGTTGCAGCGCGCCAGTCAGCTCGGACGGCTGGACCGTCGTATCGAGACCATCACCGAGCGGCTGCGACAGGCGGACGTGGCCGGGCCCGCCCCCACGGACGTGGCCGGCGTGGGCAGCACGGTCACCGTCCGCTTCCCGGACGGCTCGGTGGAGACGCTCCAGATCGGCGAGGTCGCCGAGGCGCTCGACCAGAACCTGGTCACCTCCGACAGCCCGCTCGGCCGCGCCCTGCTCGGCCACCGCCCCGGAGACTCGGTCCGCTTCGACACGCCGGACGGCCCGTCGAGCGTGGTCGTCGAGTCCATCGGGGAACAGGGCGGGCACGGCTGAACGGTGTGGGGTCAGTTCTTCCGGACCGTGCAGTGGAGGGAGTCGTGATCGACATCGGCGACGATGGTGTCGCCGGGCTCGGCCTCGCCGCCGAGCAGGAGGGTGGCAATGCGGTTGTCGAGTTCCGCCTGGATCGTGCGGCGCAGCGGCCGGGCACCGAACTCCGGCTGGTGGCCGTGTGCGATGAGCAGTCTCTTCGCCGCATCGCTCACCTCCAGAGCCATCCCCTGGGCGTGGACGCGGCGTCTGCTCCGGTCCAGCAGATGGTCCACGATCTTCCCGAGATCGTCCTCGGTCAGCCCGTGGAAGATGATGATGTCGTCGATCCGGTTGAGGAACTCCGGCAGGAACCTGGTCCGCAGGTCCTCCATCAGCTCGTCCTTCAGCTCCGACACATCGCCCTTGTGGTCCAGGATCCGGTGCGCTCCGATGTTGGACGTCATGATGACCACACAGTGCCGGAAGTCGACGGTGCGCCCCTGGGCGTCGGTGAGCCGGCCGTCGTCCAGGATCTGCAGCAGGGTGTTGAAGACGTCCGGATGCGCCTTCTCCACCTCGTCGAACAGCACCACGCTGTAGGGCCGGCGGCGCACCTTCTCGGTCAGCTGCCCCGCTTCCTCGTACCCCACATATCCAGGAGGGGCACCCACGAGCCGGGCGACGGTGTGCTTCTCCTGGAACTCGCTCATGTCGAACCGGATCATCCGGTCCTCGTCCCCGAACAGCAACGCCGCGAGTGTCTTGGCGAGTTCGGTCTTGCCGACACCTGTGGGGCCGAGGAAGAGGAAGGATCCCACCGGCCGGTCCGGATCGCCCATCCCCGCCCGGTTGCGCCGTACCGCCTGGGACACGGCGGTGACGGCCTCGTCCTGGCCGACGATCCGCCCGTGCATCTCCTCCTCGAGCCTGAGCAGCTTCTCCTTCTCACTCGCCGTCAGCTGCGACACCGGGATCCCCGTACGGCGGGAGACGACGTCGGCGATGTCGGCGGCCGTCACCGACACCACACCCCCGCGGCGCTCTTCGATACCGGCGAGTTCGCCCTCCACCTCGGCGATCTGCCGCTTCAGCTCCGACGCCTTCTCGAAGTCCTCCACCGAGACGGCCTGGTCGAGTTCGCGGCGGAGCTGGGCGATGCGGTCCTCGCGGCCGATCACCTCCGTGGACCGGCCCACGCTGCGCAACCGCACCCGCGCGCCGGCCTGGTCCATCACGTCGATCGCCTTGTCGGGCAGGAAACGGTCGGTGACGTAGCGGTCGGAGAGTTCCGCGGCGGCCACCAGCGCACCGTCGTCGAACCGCACCTGATGGTGGGCCTCGTAGGAGTCCCGCAGACCCTCGAGGATCTGCACCGTCTCCTCCACCGTGGGCTCGGGCACCATCACCGGCTGGAACCGCCGCTCCAAGGCCGCGTCCTTCTCCACGTACTTGCGGTACTCGTCGATCGTCGTGGCGCCCACGACGTGGAGCTCACCGCGCGCGAGGGCGGGCTTGAGCATGTTGCCCGCGTCCATCGACCCCTCTCCCGTGGCGCCCGCGCCCACGACGGTGTGGAGCTCGTCGATGAACAGGATGATGCGGCCCTTGGCGGCCTGGACGTCCTCGATGACCTTCTTCAGCCGCTCCTCGAACTGGCCCCGGTACTGCGCCCCCGCGACCATCCCCGACAGGTCGAGGGCCACGACCCTCTTGTCCTTGAGGGTGTCGGGCACCTCACCGGCCACGATCCGCTGCGCCAGCCCCTCCACGATCGCCGTCTTGCCCACACCCGGTTCACCGATCAGCACCGGATTGTTCTTCGACCGCCGTGAGAGGATCTCGACCGTCTGCTCGATCTCCTCCGCACGCCCCACCACCGGATCCAGCTTCCCCGCCTTCGCCGCCTCCGTCAGATCGCGGCCGAACTCGTCCAGTGTCGTCGCCGGTGTCTTCTTCCGCTCGGCCGGCACTCCGCCGTTCCCGACGGCGTGCTCGGTCAGAGCGGCCAGTTTCCGCGTGTCCACGCCCTCGGCGCGCAGCAGCTCGGCAGTGCCCGTGTCGCTGTCGCCCAGCAGGGCGCCGAGGATGTGTTCCGGGCCGATGTACGACACACCGGTCGCCTGTGACCGGGCGTAGGCGGCGCCCAGCGTGCGCTTGGCCGCGGGGGTGAGGCCCGGTCGCGAGGACGGCTCCCCGGACTCCCGGGGCAGGATCTTGGCGATCTCGGCCGCCAGTGTGCCGGGATCGACGTCCAGCTGGGAGAGCAGTCTCCGGGACGGTTCGACCTGGGTGGCGGCCCACAGCAGATGTTCGGTGTCCAGGTCGGACACACCGTCCTGGACCGCCCGCTGCGCGGCCAGGCTGAGGAGCTCCTGCGACGACTCCGTCAGCAGTCGGCCGATGGGCACCCGCTGCACCGCGGGAGGTGAGGACCCCGGCGACATCCCGAAGAACCGGTTGAACAACTCGCTGAAGGGATCCGACGAACCGAACGGTGCACCGAACGACATCGACATGACTGCTCCTGGGCGTGCGGGAGGCCGGCAATCCGCGGGGGTCGTTGATCCGGGGGTCCGTAATCACTGAACCCCGCTGGGCCCGGCGCCGCAAACGGAGGGCACGAAATGCCGGTCGCTGCGTCCCCGGGGACGGATGGGATTGGCTTTGCGGGGTGCGGTCGGGTACACCCGTGCCGTGCTCTTTCGTCAGCTGGAATACCTCGTCGCCCTCTCCCGGGAGCGGCACTTCGCCCGTGCGGCCCAGGCTTGCTACGTCTCCCAGCCCGCACTGTCGGAGGCGCTGCGCAAGCTGGAGGAGGAACTCGACGTGCCGCTGGTGCGGCGCGGCCGCAAGTACGAGGGCCTCACCCCGGAGGGAGAGCGCATCGTCGTATGGGCGCAGCGGATCCTCGCCGACCGTGACGCCCTCAGGGACGAGGTCGACGTCCTGCGCACCGGGTTGAGCGGCAGGATGCGGATCGGTACGGTGCCGACCGCCTCCGGTGCCGTCGCCCTGCTGACCGGCCCGTTCTGCGCGGCGCACCCGCTGGTCACGGTCGAGGTCACGGCGGACATGCAGTCGGTGGACATCCTGCGGCAGCTGCAGAACTTCGAGCTCGACGCCGGGGTCACCTATCTGCGCGAGGACGTGGCGGAAGGCTTCCACACGGTTCCGCTGTACCAGGAGCGGTACGTCCTGCTGCTCACGGCCGCCGACGGCCTGGCCCGGCGTACATCGGCCACCTGGGCGGAGGCGGCACGGCTGCCGCTGTGCATGCTGACCCCGGCGATGCAGGGCCGCCGGGTGCTGGATGAGCTGTTCGCGCAGGCGGGGACCCAGCCCTCGCCCCGGCTGGAGACCGACTCCGTGGCGGCGCTGTTCGCCCATGTGCGCACGGGGCAGTGGGCGGCCATCGTGCCGCATGCCTGGCTCCATGTGTTCGGTGTTCCGCACGGGATGCGGGCGGTGCCGCTGGTCGAGCCCGCCGCGGCGGTGCCGGTGGGGCTGGTGACCGCCGCCCGGGAGCCGGGGTCGGTGATGGCGAGGGCGCTGACGGACATCGCCCGCACCACCGACGTGGCCTCGGCCCTGGAGCGCCTGCCGGGGGATCCGGGGCGCTAGCCGACGGCGCCGGGCTCGGATGCGGCCGAACGGTGTGCGCGGCACCGCGAGCCCGCGTCAGTACACGTCACCCCACCGGCTGCGACTGGAGTCGCTCCGCGCCGGCGTACACGTTCATCCACGTACCGCGCAGAAAGCCGACCAGGGTCAGCCCGCTCTCGGCCGCCAGGTCCACGGCCGGCGAGGAGGGGGCCGAGACGGCGGCCAGCAGGGGGATCCCGGCGAGCACGGCCTTCTGGACCAGCTCGAAGGAGGCGCGGCCGCTGACCATCAGCAGGGTGCCGCGCAACGGCAGCAGGCCGGAGCGCAGGGCGTGTCCGACGACCTTGTCCACGGCGTTGTGCCGGCCCCCGTCCTCGCGCAGGCACAGCAGCTCGCCGTCCGCCGTGAACAGTCCGGCCGCGTGCAGGCCCCCGGTGCTGTCGAACACCTTCTGGGCCGCGCGGAGTTCTCCGGGCAGCAAGGCCAGGAGCTCCGGGCTCACACGCAGCGGGTCCTCGGCCACGGACCACCTCGTGGCCATGCGCACCGCATCCAGACTGGCCTTGCCGCACAGGCCGCACGAGGAGGTGGTGTAGAAGTTCCGCTCCAGCGACGCATCCGGCACGGCCACGCCCGGGGCCAGGCCCACGTCCACGACGTTGTAGCTGTTGCCGCCGTCCGCCGTGGCGCCGGCGCAGTAGCGGATGCCCGTCACGTCGCCGGCGCCGTGGACGACGCCCTCGCCTGCGAGGAAGCCGGCCGCGAGGTCGAAGTCGTCGCCCGGGGTGCGCATGGTCACGGTGAGGGGGGCGCCCGCCCACCCGTATCTCCATCGGCTCCTCGGCGGCCAGGGTGTCCGGGCGGGCGGTGCTCGCTGCGTCGCGGATGCGCAGCACCCTCCTGCGTACCGTCACTCGCCCCATGGACCTGCTCCGCGCGTGGGCTCCAGTCGGATCAACACCCCTTTGGACGTGGGGGTGTTGCTGATGTCGGCGACGCTGTCCAGCGGTACCAGGACGTTGGTCTCGGGGTAGTAGGAGGCGGCGGAGCCGCGGCTGGTGGGGTAGGCGACGACGCGGAAGTCCTCCGCCCGGCGCTCCGGCCCGTCGTGCCAGACGGCGACCAGATCCACCCGGTCGCGGTCGGCGAGCCCGAGGGCGGCCAGGTCGGCGGGGTTGACGAGCACCACCCGGCGGGCGTTGTGGATGCCGCGGTAGCGGTCGTCC
Source organism: Streptomyces sp. NPDC001852 (assembly GCF_042891825.1). Classification (NCBI taxonomy): domain Bacteria; kingdom Bacillati; phylum Actinomycetota; class Actinomycetes; order Kitasatosporales; family Streptomycetaceae; genus Streptomyces; species Streptomyces sp. NPDC001852. The sequence continues at coordinate 148,520 of NZ_JBIATN010000019.1, read as the reverse complement.
ATCGCGTACGGCACGGTGTTCCACTGATCGTGCGAGCGCAGTGTCTGCAGCAGGAGATGGCCCTCGGGGATGTGCGGCATCGTGAACTCGTTGACGGTGAAGACCGCCCTGCCGCTCGGGGTGCGGAAGACGCGCTGGTTGACCGGGTTGGGCAGCCGGAAGCCACCGGGCCTGGCGATCCGGGCGTTGAAGTCGTCGAAGCCCGGTACGACACGGGAGATGCGGTCGCGGACGGTGCCGTAGTCCGCCTCGAACTCCTCCCAGGGGATGGCGGGTGTGTCACCGAGGGTCCGGCGGGCCAGCCGGCTGATGATCGCGACCTCGCTGAGCAGGTGCGGGGAGGCCGGCTCAAGGCGACCGCGGGAGGCGTGCACCTCGCTCATGGAGTCCTCTACGGTGATGAACTGCTCGCCGGACGCCTGGATGTCGCGGTCGCTGCGGCCGAGGGTGGGCAGGATGAGGGCGGTGTCCCCGCAGACCGTGTGGGAGCGGTTGAGCTTGGTGGAGATGTGCGCGGTGAGCCGGCACCGCCGCATCGCCTCCTCGGTGACATGGCTGTCGGGGCTGGCCCGCACGAAGTTGCCGGCCACACCGAGGAACACCTTCGCCGTGCCGTCGCGCATGGCCCGGATGCCGTCGACCGAGTCCAGTCCGTGCTTCGCCGGCGGGGTGAAGCCGAACTCGTGGCCCAGGGCGTCGAGGAACGTCTGGGGCATGCGCTCCCAGATGCCCATCGTGCGGTCGCCCTGGACGTTGCTGTGACCGCGCACCGGGCACACGCCGGCACCCGGCCTGCCGATGTTGCCGCGCAGCAGCAGGAAGTTGACGACTTCGCGGATGGTGGGGACACCGTGCTTGTGCTGGGTGAGGCCCATGGCCCAGCAGACGATGACCTTTCCGCTGCGCAGGACCTGGTCGTGGACGGCCTCGATCTCGTCGCGGCGCAGCCCGGTCGCGGCGAGGACGTCCTCCCAGGCGATCTTCCGGGCGTGGTCGGCGAAGTCGTCGAAGCCGGTGGTGTGGGCGCTGATGAAAGCGTGGTCGAGTACGGTGCCGGGGCGCTCTTCCTCGGCTTCCAGCAGCAGCCGGCCCAGCGCCTGGAACAGGGCGAGGTCGCCGCCGGGGCGGATCTGCAGGAACCGGTCGGCTATCGCGGTGCCCCGGCCGATCACACCGCGTGCCTTCTGCGGGTGCTTGAAGCGGATGAGTCCGGCCTCCGGCAGTGGGTTGACCGCGATGACCTTGCCGCCGTTGCGCTTGGTCTCCTCCAGCGCGGTGAGCATCCGCGGATGGTTGGTGCCCGGGTTCTGTCCGACGACGAAGACGAGGTCCGCGGTGTGGATGTCGTCCAGGGAGACGCTGCCCTTGCCGATGCCCAAGGTCTCCATCAGCGCGGAACCGCTGGACTCGTGGCACATGTTGGAGCAGTCGGGCAGGTTGTTGGTGCCGTAGGCGCGGGCGAAGAGCTGGAGCAGGAAGGCGGCCTCGTTGTTCAGCCGGCCGGAGGTGTAGAAGAGGGCCTCGTCCGGTGAGTCCAGCCCGCGGAGCTCTCCGGCCAGCACGTCGAGCGCCTCGTCCCAGCCGATCGGTTCGTAGTGCTCCGCACCCGGCCGCTTGATCATGGGCTCGGTCAGCCGGCCCTGCTGGTTGAGCCAGTAGTCCGACTTTTCGTCCAGTTCGGCGATCGAGTGCCGGCGGAAGAACTCCGCGGTGACCCGTCGCGAGGTGGCTTCGTCGCTGATGTGCTTGGCGCCGTTCTCGCAGTATTCGTTGCGGTGCCGCTTGCCCGGTGCGGGCTCGGGCCAGGCGCATCCGGGGCAGTCGAATCCCTTGACCTGGTTGATGTTCCACAGGGTCAGCGCGGTGCGTCGTACCGTCGTCTGCCCCAGCGAGTACTCCAGTGCGTGCGTCACCGCCGGGACACCGGTCGCCCAGCGCTTGGGCGGGGTGACCGACAGATCGTCGCCGGGGTCCTCGACACCGCTCATCTTCCGGTCCGCCTCTTTCTCCGATGGGCACTGCGGGGCAGCATCCGCCGCTCTGCCGAGTCACGTCAAAGAGGTGCTTTCGATGGCGTGATAAGCGCGGGTTATCAGATGGGTGGCGAAAAAACCTCGCACGGCGATGTCGAGAATGCGTGGCCGGCTCCGTCCCCGGGGTGAACGCGACCACAATGGGTCGCACCAGCACCGAGGAGAACCACCATGGCCAAGTACCTGCTGCTCAAGCACTACCGCGGCGCTCCCGCGGCGGTCAACGACGTGCCCATGGACCAGTGGACGCCGGAGGAGATCTCGGCGCACGTGCAGTACATGAACGACTTCGCGGCCCGGCTCGAGAAGACCGGCGAGTTCGTCGACAGCCAGGCGCTCGCCCCGGAGGGGACGTGGGTCCGGTACGACGGTGAGGGGCGCCCGCCGGTCACCGACGGCCCGTTCGCCGAGACCAAGGACCTCATCGCCGGCTGGATGATGATCGACGTCGACAGCTACGAGCGCGCCGTCGAGCTGGCCGGGGAACTGTCGGCCGCCCCAGGGGCGGGCGGGAAGCCGATCCACGAGTGGCTCGAGGTGCGCCCGTTCCTGGGCTGCCGGCCCACGATCACGGAGTGACCTCATCGATGGACGAGGCCCTGCTCCGCAGCCTCACGCCGAGCGTTCTCGCCGTCCTCGTCCGCCGCGGAGCCGACTTCGCGGCGGCCGAGGACGCCGTGCAGGACGCGCTGGTCGAGGCCGTCCGCGCCTGGCCCGCCGACCCGCCGCGGGACCCGAGGGGCTGGCTGGTCACCGTGGCCTGGCGCAAGTTCCTCGACCGGGCCAGGGCGGACACCGCCCGCCGTCGGCGTGAGGACCTCGTCGACCAGGAGCCGGCGCCCGGGCCCACGCCCGCGGTGGACGACACGCTCCAGCTCTACTTCCTGTGCGCCCACCCGTCGCTGACGCCGTCGTCCGCCGTCGCGCTCACGCTGCGCGCCGTCGGCGGGCTCACCACCCGCCAGATCGCCCAGGCCTACCTGGTGCCCGAGGCGACCATGGGACAGCGCATCAGCCGGGCCAAGCGCACGGTCTCCGGCGTGCGGTTCGACCAGCCCGGCGACGTCGCCACCGTGCTGCGCGTCCTCTACCTGGTCTTCAACGAGGGTTACTCCGGCGACGTCGACCTCGCCGCCGAGGCCATTCGGCTCACCCGGCAGCTCGCGGCGGCCATCGACCACCCCGAGGTGGCGGGGCTGCTCGCCCTCATGCTGCTCCACCACGCCCGGCGCGCCGCCCGGACCGCGCCCGACGGCAGCCTGGTCCCGCTCGCGGAACAGGACCGGAGCCTGTGGGACACACGCCTGATCGCCGAGGGCGTCGGGATCCTGCAGGCGGCCCTCGCCCGTGACCGGCTGGGCGAGTTCCAGGCCCAGGCCGCCGTCGCGGCCCTCCACGCGGACGCGCGCACCGCCGAGGAGACCGACTGGGTACAGATCGTCGAGTGGTACGACGAGCTCGTGCGTCTGACCGACAGCCCGGTCGTCCGGCTCAACCGCGCGGTGGCCGTCGGCGAGGCCGACGGACCGCGCGCCGGACTGGCGGAGCTCGCGGCGCTGAGCGACTCACTGCCCCGCCACGCCGCAGTGGCGGCGCACCTCCACGAGCGGGACGGCGACCTGGCGACAGCGGCACGGCTGTACGCCGAGGCGGCCCACAAGGCACCCAACCTCGCCGAGCGCCGGCACCTGATGCGCCAGGCCGCCCGGCTCAACGCGCGCACGGGTCGCTGACGGATCACGCCCAGATCTTCCCGCAGCCCCGGCACGGCCCCCGACCTCCGTGGTGCGGGCGGGCGACGGATCGGGCCACGAGGCCTGTCACACGGGCGTGTGTCCCCGAAGGTACGCGCGTACGGCTTCCGGGAGTACGACGTCGGCGGTCTCGGGGATCGACGCCCAGCGCACCTGCGCCGGCGCGAGAGCGGCCCCGTCCGACGGGGTCTCGCTCAGCAGTTGGCACACCACCGCCGACGTACCGTCCGCCGGTGGAGCGTCGTGTGCGGCCAGGGACTCCGTGCCGTCCACGAGATATCCGGTGAGTTCGTAGACGATGCGGGCCGCGGTGGCCTCGGCCGGCTCGGCGGGTTCGGGGGTGCCGGACGGCAGTGCCCAGCCGTGGCCGGCCGCCACGAGCAGCAGTCGTCCGTCGTACAGGACGACCGCCTGCACCACGCCCTCGGCGGGCTCCAGCGTCATGACCGACCAACCCCTCCCCCGGCGCGCTCGGCCGGGTTGTCCTCCCCCTACCCATGCGGGCGCGTGGTCAGTACAGCATGGGCAGGTCCCCGGGGCGTACCCGCACCGTGACCGGCAGCGTGGCGTCGACCTCGCCGTCCGCACCGTAGGGGACGGGCCGGTTCGCCTCGATGCGCAGTTCCCTGCCGCGCAGCACGCGCACTTCCGGGCGGTGCACATGACCGCCCGTCTTCAGCTCGTTCATGAGGGTGAAGAACAGCCGGCGCGGTGCCTCGCGGATCATCACCACGTCCAGCAGACCGTCGTCGACACGGGCGTCGGGGGCGATGAGCCGGCCGGAGCCGTAATAAGGGGAGTTGGCGGCCACGACGGTGTAGCCGCGGTGGGTGTGTTCCTCGCCGTCGACGGTGACGCGGTAGTCGGCCGCGTGCCAGGTGGTGACGGCGCGCAGGCCGCCCGCGTAGTAGGAGGCGGAGCCGCGCAGCAGCCGGGCGTGGTTGGCGTGCCGGTTGGCCACCGCGTCCACGCCGGCGTAGACGCTGCCCAGGACCACGGTGCGCGCATGGACGGCCGACTCCACCTCGATGGTGTCGACCGGCCGGGGCTCGGCGTGCAGCAGGATGCCGGCGAGTGCGGCGGGGTCGGCGGGCAGGTTCAGCGCGCGGGCGAAGTCGTTGCCGCGTCCTGCGGGCACCAGGCCGAGGACGGTGCCGGTGCCGCTGAGTGCGCCGCCGATGCCGCCGGCGATGCCGTCGCCGCCGACGGCCAGGACGATCCGGCCGCGCTCGCCGGCGCGCCGGGCGATGTCCTGGGCGTGGGCGAGGCTGTGGCTGTACTCCGTCTCCAGCTCGGCTCCGGCCTCGCGCAGCAGCCGGGCCAGGTGCAGCAGTGTCGCCGCCCCGGTGGAGCCGCCCGCGGTGGGGTTGACGACGGCGGTGAACTGTCGCATCGGTGTGCCTCCGAAGCAGGCGGATCTGGTGGGTCGGCCGGATCTGGTGGGTCGGTCGTACAGGATGGTGTCAGTCGGTGGGGAGCAGGACGCCGGGGTTGAGCAGGGCCTCGGGGTCCAGGCGGCGTTTGACGGCACGCAGGGCCGAGATGCCGAGCGGTCCCACCTCGCGGACGTACCAGTCACGATGGTCGGTGCCGACTCCGTGGTGGTGGGAGATGGTGCCGCCGGCCGCCAGTACGGCCTCGTTGGCCGCGTGCTTCGCGGGCGTCCAGTGGGCCACCGGGTCCTCGCCCTGGGCGCTGACGACCGTGAAGTACAGCGAGGCGCCGTTCTCGTAGACGTGCGAGATGTGACACATGACCAGGGGCGGGGTGCCGGCTTCGGTGAGGGTGTCGGTGAGCGCGGTGCGCACGGCCGTGTAGAGGTCGGGGATGCGGGACCAGAAGGCGGCGGTCTCCAGGGTTTCGGCGAAGGCGCCGATGTCGAGCAGTGCGTCGCGCAGGTACGGCGCGGAGAAGCGGCCGTGGGCCCAGCGTTCGCCCGGTTCCGCACCGAGCAGGGTGCCGCCGCACGCGGTGAGGACGGCCGCCGCCTGCTCCCTCCGCTGTGCCGTGTCCTCGGCCGTGCCCTCGTAGCCGGTGATGACCTGGCAGCCGGCCGCGCTCTGCGCGAGGTCGCCGCCGATGGCGTCGGGCTGGGCCAGGCCGATGAGGGTCTCGGTCTCGTCGGACAGGCGCAGCACGGTGGGCCGGGGTCCGTCCTGCGCGAGCCTGCGCAGCGCGGCGGCGCCCTCCTCGAAGGAGGCGAACCGCCAGCCCTCGTAGACGCGCACCTGCGGCAGCGGGCGGATCCGTACGGTGACGGAGGTGATGACGCCAAAGGCGCCCTCCGAGCCGAGGATGAGCTGGCGCAGATCGGGTCCGGCGGCCGAGCGCGGGGCGCGGCCGGTCTCGATGGTGCCCTCGGGGGTGGCGAGGGTCAGGCCGAGGACCATCTCGTCGAAGCGGCCGTATCCGGCGGACGCCTGGCCGCTGGAGCGTGCGGCCGCGAAGCCGCCGATGGTGGCCCACTCGAAGGACTGCGGGAAGTGGCCGAGGGTGAAGCCGTGTTCGGCGAGCAGGTCCTCGGCCTCGGGGGCGCGCAGTCCGGGCTGGATCACCGCGGTGCGTGAGACGGGGTCCAGGTCCAGCAGGCCGTTCATGCGGCGCAGGTCCAGGGCGAGGAAGGTGGTGCGCTGGGGGGCGAGTCCGCCGACGACGGAGGTGCCGCCGCCGAAGGGGACGACGGCGAGGCCGTGTGTGGCGCAGGCACGCAGTACGGCGAGGACCTCGTCGTGGGAACCGGGCAGGACCACGGCCTGCGGGACGTCCGCGAAGTCCCCGGCGCGGATGCGCAGCAGATCGGGGGTGGACTTGCCGCGGGTGTGCCGGATGCGGCTCTCGCTGTCGGTGCGGATGTGCTCCTCGCCGCCTACGGCCTCGGCGAGCGCCTTGAGCGCGGCCGGGGCGGCTGTGGTGGCGGGCAGGTCGATGTCCTCGAGGAAGAGGGCGGGGGTGGTGCGGGGTTTGACGCCGAGCAGGTCGCGCAGCAGCCCGGTCACCGAGTCGGGCAGCGGTGCCGCCTTGGCCGGGTCGCCCCAGCCGTTCCACAGCATGTCCATTGAACGGTCGTCCTCACAGGTCGTGTGCTCGGTGTGCTCGGTTCGCGCGACGGCCGGCGGGCCGTGCCCGGGGCGACGGTGTCTGCTGCGCCGACGCCCGGGGCGTTACACTGTGACACATGACGCCTATTCGTCACAACGGTTCGGACAACGATCAGGTGCTCGACGCAGTGCGCGACTGTGTGCTGGCCGTCGGGGTGCGCCGCACCACCCTCGCCGACGTGGCCCGCCGCGCCGGTGTCTCGCGGATGACCCTGTACCGGCGCTGGCCGGATCTTCGGACCCTGGTCGGTGATCTGATGACCCGGGAGTGGATCGACGTGGCCACTCGGGCGATCCCCGAGCCCTCCTCCGGCACGGACACCCGCACCCGGATCGTGGACGGACTGGTCGCGGGCGTCGAGGCCTTCCGGTCGCACCCGCTCTTCCGCAAGATCGTCGACGTCGATCCGGAACTGCTGCTCCCCTATGTGCTCGACCGCCGCGGAGCGAGCCAGGAGGCGCTGCTGGCACTGCTCGCCGACGGCCTGCGCGAGGGCCACGCGGACGGCTCCGTGCGCGCCGGGCACGTCGAACGGCAGGCCCGTGCCCTGCTGTTGACCGTGCAGTCCTTCACCCTGTCCCTGCGCACGATGACCGACGAGGACGATCCGGAGCTCGACTCCGCCGCCTTCCTCGGCGAGTTGCGCACCCTCCTGGAGAGGACCCTCACGCCATGAGCAACACCGGGGCCGACGCCGGCTCGTCCCTCAGCGCACACCGCCGCGAGCGAGAACTGGCCGAGGCCACCGACGGCAGGGTCGCCGACGTCCTGGTCGTCGGACTCGGCGCGACCGGCGCCGGAGCCGCGCTGGACGCGGCGGCCCGCGGTCTCGACGTCGTCGCGGTGGACGCCCACGACCTCGCCTTCGGCACCTCCCGCTGGAGCTCCAAGCTCATCCACGGCGGACTGCGCTACCTGGCCTCCGCGCAGTTCGACGTCGCGCACGAGAGCGCGGTCGAACGCGGGGTGCTGATGACCAGGACCGCCCCGCACCTGGTCGCCGCCCAGCCGTTCGTCCTGCCGCTGACCCCGCTGGTGCCCCGAGCCCAGGCCTCGCTGGCCTGGGCCGGGTTCCGGGCCGGTGACATGCTGCGGCTGGCCGCCCGGACCCCGCGCCAGGTGCTGCCCGCCCCGCGCCGGCTGACGGCGACGGAGGCCCGGCACCTGGCGCCGTCGGTGCGCTCGGCGGGGCTGCGCGGCGGACTGCTGTCCTGGGACGGCAAGGTCACCGACGACGCCCGGCTGGTGACCGCCCTGGCCAGGACGGCCGCCGCGCAGGGGGCACGGGTGCTGACCCGGGTCAGGGTGCTGGAGCTGACCGGCACCGGCGCCCGGATCCGCGACGAACTCACTGGCGAGGAGGGCGAGATCAGGGCCCGCGCGGTCATCAACGCGGCCGGGGTGTGGGCGGGCGGCCTCGTCGAGGGCATCCGGATCCGGCCCTCCCGCGGCACCCACCTGGTCCTGCGCTCGGAGCGGCTCGGCACCCTGCCGGCCGGCCTGCACATCCCCATCCCCGGCGAGACCAACCGTTTCGTCCTGGTCCTGCCCCAGGGCGACGGCCGGGTGTACGTCGGTCTCACCGACGAGCCGGTCGAGGGCGGCATCCCGGACGTCCCGGACGTGCCCGAGAGCGACATCGGCTTCCTGCTGGACGTGCTCGGCTCGGTCCTGGACACGCCGGTGGCACGGGAGGAGGTCGTCGGCGCCTTCGCCGGACTGCGCCCGCTGCTCGACACCTCCGGGCACGACGGCCGCGCCGACTCGCCCGCCCGCACCTCCGACATCTCCCGCCGGCACGCGGTGCTGACGTCCCCCGACGGTGTCACGACGATCGTCGGCGGCAAGCTCACCACCTACCGGCGCATGGCACAGGACGCCGTGGACGCCGCGACCGCCGCCCGGGGACTTCCGGCCGCGCCCTCCCCCACCGCCGCACTCCCCCTGGTCGGTGCTGCCGCACCCGGCCGCCTGCGCGCCCTGTCCGCACCCCGGCGCCTGGTCCGCCGCTACGGCACCGAGGCCGAGGCCGTCCACGCCCTCGCGGCCGCGGACCCCGCCCTGGCCGAGCCGGTCCTGCCCGGCCACCCGGTCACCCGCGCGGAACTGCTGTGGGCGGTCCGGCACGAGGGTGCGCTGGACGAATCGGACCTCCTGGACCGCCGTACCCGCATCGGACTGGTGCCGGCGGACCGCGCCGAGGTGCTGTCGGTGGCGCGGGAGGTACTGGCGGAGGCCGCGAGCGTACGACCCTGAGGTCACGCCCGGCCGCGCCGCAGGGTGTGCCCTCAACGGCCGTGCAGAGAACAGGAGTTGGCGACAGAGGCGAGGAACGTACGGTCGGGCGCGAGCCGGCCGGGCGGGGCGGGGCGCACAGCGGGCGGAGCCTCAGAGGAGACGGCGGATGTCGCCGCGGACGCGGTAGAAGCCGCCGGCCGCCGGGTGCAGGGCGTCCACGACATAGCGGGCCCCCGGCTCGCGTATGACCCGCGGGAACTGGACGTTCCAGGAGGTGTCGTAGCCCTCGGACGCCACATGCACCCGGAGCCGGCCGCCCTCCTGCACGCACTCGACCACGACGGCTCCGGCCGGAGCCTGCGCGACGGTGGCCACCGCGGCCACGGCGGTGGCGGGCTGGTAGGTCGGCAGGGCCGCGGCGAGCTTGACGTCCCGGGCCACCGGAACCGTGCCCTGCTGGGCCGCGGCGATGGCCGTCTCGCTCGCGTCGACGCACACCAGCGAGCCGTCGGTGGTCACCAGGTACAGGCGCCCGTCGCGGTACTGCATCGACAGCGCCGAGCCGCCACCGGTGCCGAGCTTCCACAGGCGCGTGCCGTCCTGGTCGAAGCAGTAGACGGAGGACGCGGCGTCCCCGGCGAAGACGAACCGCCCGCCCGGGGAGCTGGCGCACGAGTAGACCGCGCTGTCGCAGGCGTACGTCGCCTCGATGGCGCCGGTCGTCTTGGACAGCCGCTGGACCACGCGGTGGTGGGTGCCCGCGTAGACGGCGGCGTCCTCCTGCCAGCCGAACAGCACGCTGCCCCTGGTGGCCGTGTGCCACAACTCGCCGCTGCCGTCGGGCGCGTAGGCGGTGACGCCCCGGTGGTGGCCGTGGTAGACGGCTCGGTCGTCGGCGCGCACCATCCAGGCGTGTTCGCCCTGGCTGCGGCGCGCCCACTGGTGCTCGTCCTCATGGTCGATGACGGTGAGGCGGCCGTCGCGGTCCGACACGTTCAGGATGCCCTCGTGGATGTCCAGCCAGAAGATGTCGACGTCGGCGGCGATGTCGTACGCGGCGAACGGCAGCTTGGAGGAGAGGTCGTAGACCTTGCCGTCGTCGCAGCCCGCGTAGATCCAGAAGTCGTCGGCGACCAGACACTTCACCCCGTCGGGCAGGCCGAACCGGGCGAGGACGGCGCCGTCGTGGCCGAGGGTGTAGACGTCACCCGCCTGATTGCCGACCCAGCAGTGTTCGTCGTCGACATGGATGCCGAAGGCGGCCGAGCCGGTGCGGAACCGCCACAGCACCGGAGCCACGGCCCGTGCGGTGGACGGAGCCGAGCTGACCTGTCGCCGGGTCACCGGGCGCGGGGCGCGCTGCCCCTGGACCGCGGGGCCGTACCCCTTGCGGACCTTCTCCCCCACCTTCTTCGCGGCGGCCGCCCTGGCCTTCTCCGGGGTCGGGAAGGTCGTCGTCTGCACCTGCCCGGCGGCGCCGATCCTGCCGTACCGCACCGTCACCACCGAGCCGTCGACGGTCACTTCATAGAACTTGTGGGCGCCGCCGCCCTCCTGCGACAGCTCCAGATAGGTCGTCGACACCGCGGACGCCGTGGTCATGGCAGACCCCTCCCCAGCACGGACCCGCGGCCTTTCCCGCAGGTCCTCACTGATCGAACCGTAAGGGCGACCACTGACAATCGGGCTGCCGCACCCGGGCGGGGCAGGCACCGGCGGGCTAACCCCCGCCGTCGCCGTCCGGCGCCAACGCGCTCATACCGCCGAGCAGTTGGCGCAGGCACTGCACGGCCAGCGCGGCCGGTGAGTCCTCGCCGGTGACTCCCGCTTCCGTGTCCGCCCAGGTCTCCAGCGCGATCCGGATCGCGTCCGTGGCCGCCGCCGCGACGAGGCGCACCTGGACCGCTCCGAGCCGTCCGTCCGCGAGGCGGGCGACGACCGGGACGAGTCGTTCCTCGGACTCCTGGTTGACGCGGTACCAGACCGCGCGGAGCGCGGGGTCGTCGGCGGCGGCCCGCAGCAGCCCGCGGGTGCGCAGCAGCGCCGTGGCGGCCGTCTCGTCCGGTGCCGACAGGGACCGCTGCACCGCCGTCTCCAGCGCCCGGAACAGATCGGTGCCCGGTTCCGCCGCCTCCAGCAGGGCCCGCCATCGGTCGGCTCCGGTGGCGAGCAACGGGCTCACCGCGTCCTGCTTGGAGCGGAAGTAGCGGTAGAAGGTGCGCAGCGCGACGCCCGCGTGCCGGGCGATCTCCTCGGCCGTGGTCGCGTGCGGCCCCTGTGTGGCGAACAGCTCGGCCGCCGCGTGTGCGATCTCGAGCTGGGTCGCGGCCTTGCGGCGCTCGGTCAAAGAAGACGGCGGCTTGGTGCTCACTCCAGAAGGGTACGGCCCGACGCCCTGGCATGGCACGCGATGACGAAATGGCAAAACGTGCCACCTAGGCGTAACGTGAAGCGCCTGAGACGCCGGTCGGCAGGAGATCCGGTGTCGTGAAGGCCACGCCACACGCGGACGGGGCGGGCAGGAGGAGAAGACATGAACCGTTACGAAGGCCGGCGCGCGATGATCACCGGGGGCGGCTCGGGCATCGGCCAGGCCACCGTGCTGCGCCTCCTCGCCGAGGGCGGCACCGTGGTCGCGGCGGACGTCAGCGAGCGCGGTCTGCAGGACACCGTGGAGCGGGCCGGGGCGCATGCGGACCGCCTGACCACGCTGGTCGTCGACGTCGCCGACGAGACCTCGGTCAGGGGCGGGGTGGCCGCCGCGACCGCAGCGCTCGGCGGCCTGGACGTGCTGGTCAACGCGGCCGGGATCCTGCGCTCCGCGCACACCCACGAGACGAGCCTCCAGGACTTCACCCGCATCCTGCAGGTCAACCTCGTCGGAACCTTCCTCGTCATCCGCGAGTCCATACCGGCGCTGCTGGCAGGCCGCGCCGCGGCGGTCGTCAACTTCAGCTCCACCTCGGCCCAGTTCGCGCACCCCTACATGGCGGCGTACGCGGCGAGCAAGGGCGGCATCCAGTCGATGACGCACGCTCTCGCCGCCGAGTACGCCCGGCAGGGCATCCGCTTCACCGCCGTCCAGCCCGGCTCCATCTCCTCCGGGATGACCGACGGCAGCGGCGCCAGCGGGCAGAGCAGGGGGCCGGGGCTGCCCGAGGACGCGGACACGAGCCTGTTCGCCAAGCTCTCCCCCGCGCTCGGACAGGGCTTCGCCGGCCCCGAGGCGGTGGCGTCGGTCGTCGCCATGCTCGCCTCGGAGGACGGCAGGTTCGTCACCGGCACAGAGATCCGCATCGACGGGGGCACCCACTTCTGACCGCGGTCGGGGCGCCGCGGGAGCGGCGCCGAGGAGCCGGCCGACAGCCGGTCGGCCTTGCCGTCGCCGTTCAGGTCCCCGGCGCCGAGCGCCTGCCCGTAGCTCTTGTCCCGGTCGCGGAAGACCAGCACCCGAGTACAGCACGGACAAGGCCGTCGTTGGGGCGGTGCCCGGCAGTTCGCTCAGGCGAGGGCGACCAGGTCGCGGTAGTCCTCGCTCCACAGGTCGTCGGCCGCGTCCGGCAGCAGCAGGACGCGGTCCGGGCGGAGAGCGTCGAGGGCTCCCTCGTCGTGGGTGACCATGACGATCGCGCCGGGATACGAGCCGACCGCGGCCAGGACCTCGTCGCGGGAGAGCGGGTCGAGGTTGTTGGTCGGCTCGTCCAGCAGCAGGACGTTCGCCCCGGAGTGGACCAGGCCGGCCAGCGCCAGCCGGGTCCGCTCGCCACCGGACAGGACGGCAGCGGGCTTGTCGGCGTCGTCCCCGCCGAACAGGAACGCGCCCAGTACCCGCCGGGCCTCGCCGGTGTCCAGGTGCGGTGCCGCTGCCTGCAGGTTCTCCAGGACGGTGCGGCCGGTGTCGAGCGTGTCGTGCTCCTGGGCGAAGTAGCCCAGGCGCAGCCCGTGTCCGTGCACCACCCGTCCCGTGTCCGGCTGTTCGGCGCCGGCGAGGATCCGCAGCAGGGTGGTCTTTCCGGCGCCGTTGAGCCCGAGAACGACCAGGCGGCTGCCGCGGTCCACCGCCAGGTCCACTCCGTCGAGGACCCGGTGGTCACCGTAGGACTTGGCCAGGCTGAGCGCGCCGAGCGGTGTCCGCCCGCACGGGGCGGGATCGGGTAGCCGGATCCGCGCGGTCTTCTCGGCGCGCCGGGCGGGTTCCAGCCCGGCCAGCATGCGGTCGGCACGGCGGGCCATGCTGCGGGCCATGGTCGCGGTGGCGGAGCGGGCCTTCATTCGGTCCGCCTGTGCGTGCAGGGCGGCGGCCTTGCGTTCGGTGCCGGCGCGCTCCCGGGCGCGGCGCCGCTCCTCCGCCTCGCGACGGGTCGTGTACGGGTGCCAGCCGGTGTTGTGCACGTCGATCGTGGCTCGGCCGCCGTCCAGATGGAAGACGCGGTTGACGACCTCGGCGAGCAGCGCCGTGTCGTGGCTGACGAGCACGAGTCCGCCCTGATGGCCCTGGAGGAAGCCGCGCAGCCAGGTCAGCGAGTCGGCGTCGAGGTGGTTGGTGGGCTCGTCCAGGAGCAGGGTGCCGTCGGCTCCGGCGAACAGGATGCGGGCGAGTTCCACGCGGCGCTTCTGCCCACCGGACAGGGTGCCGACCGGCTCGCCCATGACCCGTTCGGCCAGGCCGAGTGCGGCCGCCGTCCGGGCGGCCTCGGCCTCGGCCGCGTAGCCGCCACCGGCCTGGAAGGCGGCGTCGGCGCGGGCGTAGGCGTTCATGGCCCGCTCCAGCGCCGACGGGCGGGTGGCGTCGGCCATCGCCGCCTCGGCCCTGCGCAGGTCGCGCAGGGCGGTGTCGAGGCCACGGGCGGACAGGATCCGGTCGGTGACCGTCGTGGCGGGGTGGGTGGCGCGGGAGTCCTGGGCCAGGAAGCCGACCGGACCAGTGCGGGTGATCGTGCCGGCGGCGGGCCGGGACCGTCCGGCGAGCGCGCTCAGCAGGGTGGTCTTGCCGGCGCCGTTGCGGCCGACCAGGCCGATCCGGTCCCCGGGGGAGACGGTGAAGGAGGTGCGGGACAGCAGCAGGCGCGCACCGGCGCGCAGCTCGACATCGCGAGCGGTGATCATTTGTAATGCTCCGAATCAGCGAGAGGACACACTTCTGGCGTGGAAGCGGGTCCTCGGCTAGGAGATTCGGGGCGTTGACATGCGGTCACGGTATCCGACGGACTGCGAGCGGCGCCGGTGTTTTTCCGCTCGGCGCCGCAACTCGCATCATCCGCCGATGAGTTCGGCGAACCTGCCGGTGTCGATGTTGCCACCGGAGGCGATGATTCCGATGCGGCGCGGGACGTCGTCGACGCGGCCGGCCAGGAGTGCGGCCAGGCCGGTGGCACCGCTGGGTTCGAGCACGATCTTCAGGCGTTCGAAGGCGAAGCGCATGGCGGCGACGATCTCCGCGTCGCTCACGAGGGCGATGGCGTCGACCAGGCGCCGGTTGATCTCGAAGGTGAGCTCGCCGGGCGTGTCCAGCGCCTGTCCGTCGGCGATGGTCGGGGGCACGGGCAGGGTGACGCGGGCACCGCTCTCCAGGGACCGCTTGGTGTCGTCCCCCGCCTCCGGCTCCACGCCGACGACCCGGATGCGGGGGTGCAGGGCCTTGGCGGCGGTGGCGCTGCCGGCGATCAGGCCGCCGCCGCCGACAGGTACGAGCAGGGCGTCGAGCGGGCCGGTCTCCGCGAGGAGTTCCAGGGTCGCGGTGCCCTGTCCGGCGATGACATGGGGGTGGTCGTAGGGCGGGATGAGGGCCAGGCCGCGGTCCGCCGCCAGCGCCGTACCGAGCGCGGTGCGGTCCTCGGTGTAGCGGTCGTAGGTGACGATCTCGGCACCGTATCCGGCGGTCGCCTCCCGCTTGAGGCGCGGGGCGTCCTCGGGCATCAGGATGACGGCGCTGGTGCCGAGTTCGCGGGCGGCCAGGGCGGTGGCCTGGGCGTGGTTGCCGGACGAGTAGGCGGCGATGCCCTTGGCGAGCTGGTCCGAGGGGAGCTGGGCGGCCGCGTTGTAGGCGCCGCGGAACTTGAAGGCGCCTACGCGCTGGAAGTTCTCGCACTTGATGAACACCTCGGCGCCGACGAGGGCGTTCAGGGTGCGCGAGGTGACGACGGGGGTGCGGTGGGCGACGCCTTCGAGGCGCGCGGCGGCCGCGCGGACGTCGTCGAACGTTACGGGCGAAGCGGTGGCCATGGTGGTCTCCCCTCCCCTTCCCACTTGGACCGATTTTCCATTCTTGGACAGGAACTCTACGAAGGGGGACGACGACCTGTCCAGGGAACATCGGGCGCAGCCACCAGTGTCCTACCCGGCCAACTGCGGATACAGCGCCGCCAGATCTCCGGAGAGCCCCGCCTTCACCCCCCGGGTGACGTCGTCCGCCAGCACCTCGTACGCCCCGGCCTCGATGCCGTCCAGCGCCAGGGCGGCGATGTCGCCCGGAGTGGACTTGGGTGCGTCGATGTTCGAGGTCATGTCGGTGTCGATGTAGCCGACGTGCAGCCCGGTGACCCCGATGCCACGTGAACGCAGCTCCAGGCGCAGGGAGTTGCTCTGGGACCACAGGGCCGCCTTGGTGGCGCTGTAGGAGCCGGCGACGCCGAGCCAGGAGAGCACGGAATGGACGTTGAGCAGGTGTCCGCCGCCGTTGCGCTCGACGACCGGGACGAAGGCACGGGTGACCAGCAGCGGCCCATAGAAGTTGATCTCGAATTCGCGGCGTACGTCGTCGACGGGGGCCTCGAGGAAGGAGGTCGCCCCCAGCGAGACACCCGCGTTGTTGATCAGGATCGTGACGTCCTGGGCCTGCGCCGCGGCGGCCTCGACCGATGCGGGGTCGGTGACCTCCAGGGCGAGGGGCACGGCGTCGGGGTGGGTCACGGTGCGCGGGTTGCGGGCCGTGGCGTACACCTTGGCGGCGCCGCGCGCGTACAGCTCGTCCACCAGCGCCCGGCCCAGGCCACGGCTGCCTCCGGTCACCAGTGCGACAGCGTCCTTGATCGAAGTCATGGTCATCTCCAGATGTGGAAACCGATCGGTTTCCAGCACAGTAAACCGATCGGTTTCAAACTTCAACCGCACCGGCAGAGCGCGCCCCGACCCCACGCAGACACCCTCGCCGGGAGGGTCAACCGAACGGGACCGTTGAGTTTGGAATTCAAACCCTGCTGGAAGGGGGGGGCATGACCGAGCAGGACACCACCCGGTGATCGACACGGCCTGGCTCCGTGCGCTGTGCCTGGAGGCCGGAGCGGACGACGTTACAAGTCCGGCTACTGCCTGGTCGTCTGCCCCGCGGGCGAGGACGTGCTCGACCCGTACCTCGGCGACCGCGGGGCAGGCCCAGCGGTACGCCGAACGCCGATTCCCGCACAAGCCGACCAAGGAGGTCCCGGGCGGGTGGCGGTCTCCGGCGCGCCGGAGCGCGCACTCCTCCGGCACACACTGAGCGGGAGCGGCGGGGCAGGGCGGGACGGGAGGGGAGGGGAAGAGCGGGGAACGACCCGAGCGCATGGATTCACCGTTCCCCGCCCCCGGCGCGTCGGCCCGCCTCGTCACGGACACGGAGGGACGACCCGCGACCGGTCCGACGAAGCTTCGACTCACCGATCTTGTTCCGACCATCCGACACCACCGACGCACCGGCCAGTGGAACGAGCCGCCCGGGTGACGAGCGCCCGGTTCACAGGGGGCAGGCCCGGCGTCCGAGGTCCCGGCCCGTGCGGCAGGTCCGGTGCGGGGAGGCGCATCCGCCCCGGACGGTGCGTCACGCGATGTGGTGTCCGACTTCGTTGCGCTCCTTGGTCGTTCGGATACGCACCGCAGGCCCGCCTCGCGCCCCATCAGCCCCGCTCCCACCTCCGCCGCCCTCCGGCGCAGCCAGATGTGCGCGGCGTCCTGAGCGTGCACCCGGTGCCACCACATCGCCTCCTGCACGGGTACGGCCTCGAAGGGACAGGGCAGGACGCGAACCGCGGCGGAGCGGACGGCGCCGCGGCCGCGGGCCAGCCGTTCCTGGATCATCACGACCTGGCGGGTGCCCTCGACCATGCACGGCAGCAGCTGGAAGGTCTGCACGGAGACCTCCACCCGGGGACTGATGCCGATCATGCCGAGCTGCCGGGCGGCCGGAGCGTCGTACGGACGCTGGTACACCGCCCAGGGCAGCCGGGCGAGCTGGTCGAGGGTGAGCGCGTCGCCGACGTCGGGATGGTCGTCGGCGACGAGGCACAGCCAGCGGTCGCTGTAGAGGTCGACCGCGGGAAAGCCGTCGATGACACCGTGCGGCATGAGCAGTCCGTCGACGGCTCTCAGCACGGTTGGCGGTGTTCTCCACGACCGAGGGTGCCGGGTGGTGGAAGCTCAGCCGGATGCCTGGGGCCTCCTCGGGCAGGGCGCGCACTGGTCGCCGGCCGCGACGCGTGAGGTGTTGGAGCGGTGGGAGGAGTCCCTTCCCGTCCTGCACGCCCTCGCGGCGGAGGACCGCCCGGACTGGCGGCCCCTGGGCTCGGGCACCTGTGGCAACGGCGGTTGTCCGGCCGAGCTGTGGGGCGTGCGCGGGCGGCAGGATCCGCCACCACTCGGGCCCGGTGACACGGTGACCCTCACGGCGGCGGGCATCGGCCGGGTGTCCAACACCGTGGTGGCGGGGCCCGATCCGGTACCGGGGCCGGACGGCGCAGCGCGGCCACGAGGGTGCCGCCGGCCAGGCGCTGCACCAGCCTGTCCTGAGCTCCGGGAACTCCCGGCGCGCAGCCAGTAGTTGATATGGCAAGCTTTGGCCAACCGTTTGCGGGACCGAGGCCGTGACGGTCGTGGAGAGGAGTACAGGGTGACGCAGGAGGGCGGCCAGGCCGTGCACATCGACACCAGCAAGCCGCATCCCGCACGGATCTACGACTACCTCCTGGGCGGCAAGGACAACTACGAGGTGGACCAGCTGGCGGGCGACCAACTGGCCGCGGCGGCGCCCGAGGTGTGGGTCTCCGTACGGGCCAACCGCGCCTTTCTGCAGCGTGCGGTCCGTTACGTCATCGGCAGCGGTGTCCGCCAGATCCTCGACATCGGCACCGGGCTGCCCACCTCGCCGAATGTGCACGAGGTCGCCCAGGAGCTGGCTCCGGACGCACGTGTCGCCTATGTCGACAACGATCCGATCGTGAAGGCGCACGGCGACGCGCTGCTCAGCCGGGCCGGCACGACCAGCATCGTGCTCGCCGACCTGCGTGATCCGCAGTCCGTCATCGATCATCCCGAGGTCCGGCGGATCATCGACTTCGGCCGGCCGGTCGCCCTGTTCCTCGTCGCCATCCTCCACTTCATCCGTGACGCGGACGAGCCCGAGCGCATCGTGGCGACCCTGCGTGACGCGCTCCCGGCCGGCAGCTTCCTGGTGCTCTCGCACGCGACGGGCGACTTCGCCGACGACCGCAGCGAGGCCGAGGCCGTCTACAACAGCGCGACCGCGACCATGAACCTGCGGTCCCGCGACCGGGTCGAGCGGTTCTTCGCCGGGTTCGAGCTGGTCGAGCCCGGCCTGACCCAGGTTCCGTTCTGGCGCCCGGACACCACCCCGCCGCCGGGCTCCGAAGCGATCGGCTTCTACGGAGGCGTGGCCCGCAAGAACGCCTGAATCCGGGAGCTTCGGGGTCCACCCCTTGACCGGCCCCCGGTAGGCACCCCCATACTGGCGGCCAAATCGATTTGGCCGCATCGCTTTGGCCGCCCGTCCACGGCCGGATCGTCGAGGCCTGAGCCGAGCGAGCCGAACGGAGCCCGCGCGTGTCCAGTCCCGTACATCCCGTCTCCCGTCCCGTACATCCCGTCGACGAGTCCCGCCCCCTCGGGCGGATCCTGCTCTTCGGCGTCCAACACGTCCTCGTCATGGCGGCGACGCCGATCTCCGCGATCTTCCTGATGAGTGCCACGCTCCGGCTCGGCCCGGGTGTCACCGTCGACCTGCTCTCGGCAGCCCTGCTGCTGTCCGGGATCGGCTCGCTCGTGCAGTCCCTCGGCCCCTGGAAGTTCGGGCCACGGCTGCCGTTCGTGATGCTGCCGGGCGGAGCGCCACTGATCCTGTTCTTGTCGATCGCACAAGCGCACGGGCTGCGCACGGCGACCGGCGCGGTGCTGCTCACCGCAGCCTTCACCTTCCTGGTGCTGCCGCTGTTCGCACGGCTGCTGCGGTTCTTCCCGCCTCTGGTCATCGGCACGATGATCGTGATCGTCGGGGTCAATCTGGTGAAGGTCGGCGCGCTGCTGGTCACCGGGCAGCCCGGCACGCCCGGCTTCGCGGATCCGGCCCGGTTGGGGCTCGCCTTCGCCACCATCGGCCTGATCGTCGTCTTCACCCGGCTGCTGCGCGGGGTCCTGCGGCAACTCGCGGTACTGCTCGGCCTCGCGGCCGGCACCGCCCTGGCCTTCGCCGTCGGCCAGGTCCACCCGGGCTCCGCCCTCTCCGGCCAACTGATCGGTGTTCCCAGGCCGTTGCCGTTCGGCACACCCGTCTTCGACCTGCTCGCCGCGCTGCCGCTGATGCTGTACAGCCTCGCGTCCATGGCGGAGGCGACCGGGCAGACCGTCATCAACGCCGAGGCGGTCGGCAGGGACATCGACGTCCGCACCGACGTGCCGCGCACGGTGCGCGGGGACGCGCTGACCTCGCTGCTCGGCGGCTGCTTCGGGCTGCCGCTGATGGTGACCAGCGGCGAGAACATCGGCATCGTCCGGGTCACCGGCGTGCGCAGCCGGTATGTCACGGCCGCCGCGGGCGTGGTCCTCGTCGTCCTCGGCTTCGTGACCCCCGTCGCGCGCGCGATCAGCGTGATGCCCCCGGCCGTGGTCGGGGGCGCCGCGATGGTCGTCTTCGCGGTGATCACCGTACTCGGTGTGCAGATGCTCGGCCGGGCCCGGCTGGAGGACCACACGGCCACGTTGACCTGCGCGGTCGCGCTCGCGCTGGGGCTGCTGCCGATCCTGGTGCCCGGCGTCTACGCCGGGTTCCCGTCCGACGTGCGGATCCTGCTGGAGAGCGGGGTGGCCGTGGGCGCCCTCGTCGCCGCCGTCCTCAACGTCGTCTTCCACCACCTGGGGCGGCGCGCGGCGGACACCGGTGCCGCCGTGCCGGCCGAGGCACCGAGTCCGGCCGCCCGTGCCTGAAGTCCCGTACAGCCGTCTGCCGAACAACGGAGAAGCATGACCGACCTGACCCCCGACCGGCTGCGCCACGAGGCGCTGCTGCTGGTCCCCGACGTGACGCTGACCCCCGACGGCCCGCTGGAACTGCACGCGGTGGTGGTGCGGGACGGCGTGTTCCACGACGTCGGCCCCGCCGAGCGGATCGTCCGCACCCACCCGTCGCTGACCCCTCTCCGGCTGCCCGGGCACGCGCTGATGCCGGGCTTCGTCGACGCCCACCACCATCTGACGCAGAGCTTCGGCGGCGCCCTCGCCTTCGGGGAGCCGTCGGAGATCTTCCGCAGGGTCTGGGTGCCGCTGGAGCGCGCCCTGGACGAGGAGTCGGCCTACGTCGCCGCGAAACTGGCCGCGCTGGAGTCCCTGCGGGGCGGTTTCACGACGGTCGCCGAGTCGGGGACCCGGGCCCCGGTGGACGTGGACGTGGTGGCCTCGGCCGCGCGTGACGCGGGGATCCGCTGTGTGCTGGGGCTCGTCTGCAACGACGTCCCGGACGGCACCGGAGCGGACACGGATCCGCAGTCCGTGCTCGCCGCCGCCGAGAAGCACCTGGCGCGCTACGGCGGTGACGACCTGGTCCGTCCCGCGCTCGCCGTGTCCGTGCCGGAGGCCGCGACGGCGCACACGCTGGCCGCGACGGCACGCCTCGCCGCCGACGCGGGCACGGTCGTGCAGATCCATGTGAACGAGCACCTCGTCGCCGTCGAGCGCTCCCTGGTCCGGCACGGGCTGCGGCCCCTGGAGCATCTGCACCATGCGGGCGCTCTCGGCCCGCAGTTGCTGGCCGCGCACGCGACGCTGCTCACCCCTCACGAGGTCACGCTGCTCGCCGACAGCGGCGCAGCGGTCAGCTACAACCCGGTCGCCAGCGCGTGGAAGGGCAACGCCGTCGCCCCGGCGACCGCCTTCGCCGAGCGCGGCGTCCGGTTCGGGCTGGGCACCGACGGGACCCGCGGGGACGGCTTCCGGCTCATGGACGCGGCGGAGTTCGCTCAGCGGCTCACCTACGGCCTGGCCAGCGGGGACTCCTCCTGCGGCGCCGGGTGGACGTGGTGGGAGCGGGCCACCGCGGGCGGCGCGGACGCGGTCGGACTCGGCCGGCACACGGGACGGGTCGTGCCCGGTGCCGCCGCGGACTTCCTCCTGGCCGACCTCGACCGGCCGGAGATGCGGCCGTCCTGGGACCTGCCGTGGGAGCTGGTCCGGCGCGGCAACCGGGACCAGCTCACCGCCGTGTTCGTCGCCGGCCGCCTGCGCCTGTGGCGCGGCTGGCCACCGGACTGGGACGGACCGGCACTGGTCCGCCGGGCGGCCGAGCTGGCCCCTCACGTGGTACGGCGCGCCGGGGTCACGCGGGCCCATCCGACGTCGGTGGCGGCACGGCAGCGGACGGTGGCGCACACCGGGCCGGCGGCCGGGGACATGCCCTGTCCCGGTGCCCGGCGATGAGCGGCGGCACGCTGGCGGTGCTGGCGCTGACCGTCGCGGCGGCCGCGTTCGTGCAGGGGGCCAGCGGCCTGGGGTTCGCGCTGATCGTGGCGCCGGTAGCGGGGCTGCTCGATCCGGGGCTGCTGCCCGTGTTCGTGCTGACCGCGATGATCCCGCTGAACCTGTACGTCGCCTGGCGCGAACGGCACAGCCTCGATCTGCGCGGTGCCGGGTGGATCACGGCGGCTCGGCTGACGGCGACACCGGCGGGGCTGGCGCTGCTGTGGGCGATACCGGCGGGCGCTCTCGGAGCCGTCGTCGGCGCGGCGACGGTGCTGGCGGCGGTGGTGAGCCTCGTCGTGCCGTCGTTCGTGCCCGGGCGCGGCGCCTACCTGGGAGCCGGTGTCGTCACCGGGCTGACCGAGACCGCGACCGGCGTGGGTGGCCCGCCCCTCGCGCTCGTCTACCAGCACCGGCCGCCCGGCGAGCTGCGGGCCACGGTCGCCGCGTGCTTCCTGGTGGGCGAAGTCGCCTCCCTGGTCCTGCTGTTCGGCACCGGGCGCGGCCGTCCGGCGGACATGGGCTGGGCGCTCCTGCTGCTGCCCGCGCTCGCGGCGGGTGCCGGGCTCAGCCGCCTGGCGCACCGGCGCCTCGACGCGCGGAAGATGCGCGCCTTCGTCCTTGTCTTCGCCCTGGTGTCGGGGGTGGTGCTGATGGCCGGGACGTGATCTCGCCGGCCGCCAGTGCCCCGGCAGGCAACGTTTGCCGGTCATGGGGCAGCCTCCGGTGCGTGCTCTAGGGCTCCCCTCAGCCTTCGGCCAGAAGTCGCCTCCCTGGCCCTGCTGTTCGGCACCGGGCGCGGCCGTCCGGCGGACATGGGCTGGGCGCTCCTGCTGCTGCCCGCGCTCGCGGCGGGTGCCGGGCTCAGCCGCCTCGCGCACCGGCGCCTCGACGCGCGGAAGATGCGCGCCTTCGTCCTCGTCTTCGCCCTGGTGTCGGGGGTGGTGCTGATGGCCGGGACGTGATCTCGCCGGCCGCCAGTGCCCCGGCAGGCAACGTTTGCCCGTCAAGGGGCAGCCTCCGGTGCGTGCTCTAGGGCTCCCCCGGCCGAAGGCTGGGGGGTGCCGGCGTCGCGACGGGGCGAACGTTGCCCGTTGGGGCACTAGCTTCGCGGGGTCCGGTCGCCGGGGCCCGGCGGACGCCGCAGGGACGAGGCGCGCAGGACGAGCCGGGGCGCGGCGGCCGGCGCCTCGCCCCCCGACTCCGCCGGAGCGGTTTCCGTCGCCCCGGTCTCCTCCGGTCCGGCTGCCGCGCCCGTGCCCGGTCGGGCGCCCAGCCGGGCGAGCAGTAGTTCCACCGCGTCCGCGGCGGCCCGGCCCAGTCCCAAGTCGACCGCCGTGAGCGGGGGTTCGCAGGTGCGGGCGCGCAGCCCGTCGTACCGGGTGACGACCATGACGTCGTCGGGGATGCGGCGGCCGGCGTCCCGCAGGGCCCGTACGGCGCCGACCGCGAAGGCGTCGACGAGCACGCACAGCGCGTCGACGCCGGGGTGTTCCGCGAGCAGTTCGGCACACCGGTCGTACCCCGCCTGCTCGCCGCCGTCCTCCGGCGCGGTCGCGACGATCGGCGCCCAGCCGTACGCGGCGGCGATCCGTTCGTGAGCGGTGCGGGCGTCGATAGCGGAGTGCCGGGTGCCCGCGCCGACGACGAGCGCCGGGCTGCGGGCGCCCTGGTCGCGCAGGTGGTCCAGGAGAAGTTCGACCACCCTGCCGCCGTGCAGGTCCACGTAGGGAGCGTCGTCGTCGGGTGCGGTGGGCCGGCCCAGCGCGACGTACGGCAGCCCGCGCTCGCGCAGTTGGGCCACGGCCGCGTCGTCCGCCTCGGGTTCGACCACGATCGCGCCGTCGATGTCGACGGAGTAGAGCGCGGATCCGGACTGCACGGGCGGGATCAGCACCAGGGCGTAGCCGTGGACGAGGGCCCGTTCGGCCGCGGCGGCGGCCACCTCCATGTAGAAGCCGAGCCGCGAGGGGCCGCCGGCCACCGCGAACGGCATCGAGGAGGCCAGCGCGATGGCCTTGGCCTGGCCCCGGCGCAGCCGCTGGGCGCGCAGGTTGGGCCGGTACCCCAGCTCGGCGGCGATCTTCTTGACGCGTTCCCGGGTCCGCGGGTCGACCTTGCCGATGCCGTTGAGGGCGTGGGACACCGTGGTCCGCGACACCGACGCCGCGGCGGCGACGTCGGCGATCGTGGGCCGGCGAGCGCCGTGCGAGGAGGTCATGGGCCCATCTTCGCAACCTCCACCGCTCCGGGGCCACCGCCCCTTGCCCCTGCAGCAGCGGCCTCCCCAAGGCGACCGCATGCCCACGCGCTGTACAGGGCCGGGCAGGTACCGGCCGCGTCTGGTGGGGCTCGCGTGTTGGTGCGACGCTGGGTGGTGAGGGCTGCGACGAGGGGCATCCTGGAGGGCCGATGGGGCGCGACGTCCCGGCGCTCGTCTTCACCCGCGAGGACCGCCGCCGGTACCGGATCAAGATGCACGCGTGCCTGGACACGCTGGCGCAGATGCTGCGCGAGGCACGCTTCGAGTCCGAGCGGCCGCAGGTCGGTCTGGAGATCGAACTGAACCTGGTCGGCGACGACGCGGAGCCGGCGATGCGCAACACCGATGCGCTGAAGGCGATCTCCGACCCCGCCTGGTCCACCGAGCTGGGCCGCTTCAACCTGGAGATCAACGTGCCGCCCCGGCGGCTGACGGCGGGCGGTCCCGACGCGTGGGAGTCGGAGATCCGTGCCGCGCTGAACCACGCGGACGAGCGGGCCGGGTCGATCGGCACCCGGCTGATCATGATCGGTATCCTGCCCACTCTGCGGCAGGCGGACATCGGCGAGGAGACCCTGTCGGAGAACCCGCGCTACCAGCTGCTCAACGACCAGATCTTCGCGGCCCGCGGCGAGGACCTGCGCATCGAGGTGGACGGCGTGGACCGGCTGCGCACCTATGCGGACACCATCACCCCGGAGGCGGCGTGCACGAGCACGCAGTTCCATCTCCAGGTGTCTCCCGAGGAGTTCGCGCGCTACTGGAACGCGGCGCAGGCCATCGCCGGGGTCCAGGTGGCGCTGGCGGCCAACTCGCCGTTCCTGTTCGGCAAGGAGCTGTGGCACGAGACCCGCGTCCCGCTGTTCGAACAGGCCACGGACACCCGCCCGGAGGAGATCAAGGTGCAGGGCGTACGGCCCCGGGTGTGGTTCGGGGAGCGGTGGATCAACAGCGTCTTCGACCTGTTCGAGGAGAACCTGCGCTACTTCCCCGCCCTCCTCCCGATGTGCGACGAACAGGACCCGGCGGAGACGCTGGACCGGGGCGACATCCCCGAACTCGGCGAGCTGACCCTGCACAACGGCACGATCTACCGCTGGAACCGTCCGGTGTACGCCGTCTCCCACGACGTCCCGCACATCCGGGTGGAGAACAGGGTGCTGCCCGCCGGACCGACCGTCGCCGACACCCTCGCCAACGGCGCCTTCTACTACGGCCTCACCCGGGCCCTGGTGGAGGAGGACCGGCCGGTGTGGTCGCGGATGTCGTTCGCGGCCGCCGAGGACAATCTGCACACCGCCGCCCGGCAGGGCATCGACGCCCTGGTGTACTGGCCGGGCATGGGCGAGGTGCCGGTGCCGGAACTGGTGCTGCGCCGGCTCCTGCCGCTCGCCCACCGGGGACTCGAGCACTCCGGCATGGACGACGCGTGGCGGGAGCCGCTGCTCGGCATCATCGAGCAGCGCTGTGTGGTGGCGCGCAACGGCGCCGTGTGGCAGAAGGAGATGTTCCACCACCTCGACGCGACCACGCGCGCCGGCCGCCACGAGGCCCTGCGGCAGATGACCCAGCTGTACATCGACTACATGCACCTCAACGCGCCCGTCCACACCTGGCCGGTGGACTGAGAGCAGGCTCCGCCGCGCCCGCCCGGCAGGTTCGGCGCACGGTCGAAGGACGCGTCGCGGTGCTTCGCGAACTCCTCCTCGGCGAAGACCGGTTCGGCCGGCTGCGGCGGGATGCCCGTGCCGTCGAAGGTGCGTCCGGTGCGGGTCGGGTACTCCTCGTTCGGCAGGCCGAAGACCAGGCCGTCGGGCAGGTTGCGCACCAGCACGTCCGAGAAGACGCACTGGGTGGGCTGCCCGATCCGCACGGTTCGCCCGGGACGGCACCGCCGCGTGACCGCTCTACGCCGGGGCGCCGGCCGGCCGCTCGCGCTCCACGCCGGGGCACGACGGCGCGTCCGGCAGGTGGGCCTTCGCCCATGCGGCCAGTTCCCGGAGTGCCGGACCCAGGGCGGCCCCCGCTTCGGTCAGCCGGTAGGACACGCGCAGGGGTGGGCCCTCGTCGACCTCGCGGAGCACGAGCCCGGCCGCGCCGAGTTCCGCGAGCCGGTCGGACAGCATGCGCTCGCTGATGCCGGGGACGGCCCGGCGCAGGTCGGCGAAGTGTGCGGGCTGTTCCACCAGGACGGCCACGATCGGGCCGCTCCAGCGCTTTCCGAGCAGCTGGAACACACGCGTGATGCCGTCGTCCACCCGCTTGCACGCCGCCCTGTCGTGGGTCACGTCCGCTGCCATGCGATCAGGGTACTACCTCGCCGTAGGGGGGTGAAAAAAAGTAAGCCCCTATGCTAGAGATAGTTATGTACGAAAACTCAGCCAGTGCTGAGCCGGGGGACACCCCTGTCCCTTTTGTCTTTCTCTATGTCTTCTTCTGGAGTCACCATGGCCACCCTGCTGCACATCGACTCGTCCGTGTTCCCGGCCGAGGCCTCGGCCTCGCGCGCCGTGGCGGAGGCCTTCCGCACGCACTGGCAGGAACAGCACCCCGACGGCACGGTCGTCCACCGCGACCTTGCGGCGCAGCCCGTCCCGCACATCACCGCCGCCGCGCACACCGCCGGCTTCGCCGACCCCGCCTCGCACACGCCGGAGCAGGCCGCTGCCTTCGCCGAGCGGGTCCGGCTGATCGAGGAACTGGAGCAGGCCGACGCGGTGCTGATCGGCGCCCCGATGTACAACTTCTCGATCCCTTCGACCCTCAAGGCCTGGCTGGACAACGTGATCCTCATCGGCCGCACCGCCGGCGAGACCCCGTCCGCGAAGGGCACCCCGGTGACGGTCGTCGCCAGCCGGGGCGGCGCGTACGGGCCGGGCACCCCGCGTGAGGGGTACGAGTACGTGCAGAACTACCTGAAGGCCGTCCTCGGCGACGCACTCGGTCTGGACGTCGACTTCATCGTCCCGGAGCTGACCATGGCCCCGCAGAACCCGGCGATGTCCGAGCTGGTCCCGCTGTACGAGGCCTCGCGCGACCGCGCCCTCGAGGAGGCCGCCACGAAGGCCAAGCAGCTCGCGGAGCGGCTCGCGGCCTGACCGAGCCGGCTCGGCCCGGCACCGCCCGCGCGTGGCGCCGGGCCGAGCGGCCTCCCCTGAACCGGTCACGGTCACGGATGTACTGTGCAACGACCTGCTCAGCGCACGACGTGCACGAACATCCGGAGGAGAGGCACCCGTTGGCCGCCAGCTACTTCGAGCGCATGGACCAGCATCGCTACAAGCCCACCCCGCACGCGAGCGGCGCGTGGGATCCCGACGAGCAGCACTTCAGCCCGCTGGCCGGACTCGTCGTCCATGCGATCGACCAGTACCGCGCCGAGCGCCCGCCGAGCGGACTGCTCCTGTCCAGGATCAGCTTCGACATCCTGGGGCGCCTCGCCCTGGACGAGTGCGAGATCCAGGTGGAGTCGATCCGGCCCGGCCGGACCATCGAACTGCTCGAAGCGGTCGTACGCATCGCGGACCGGCCGGTGGTACGGGCCCGCGCCTGGCTGCTGACCGAGGTGGACACCGGTGCCGTGGCCGGCGGTGCCGAGGCGCGCCTCACCCCGCCGGACGGGCTCGCCGGCCACTCCCTGGCCGAGGTCTGGCCCGGCGGCCACTGCGCGTCCGTCGACATCCGGCCGGTCACTCCCGCGGAGCCGGGCCGCGGCACGGTCTGGATCTCCACGGACCTCGACCTCGTGGCCGGCGAGCAGAGCAGCCCGGTCGCCGCTTACGTCGCCCTCGTCGACACGGCCAACGGCATCGCCGTACGCCGGCCGCCCACCGAGTGGATGTTCCCCAACGTCGACCTCACGATCCACCTGCACCGGCAACCGGCGGGCCGCTGGGTCGGCCTGGACACGACGGTCACCTTCGGCCCCACCGGCCAGGGCCTCACCAGCAGTGTCCTCCACGACATCCACGGCCCGGTCGGCCAGGCCCAGCAGACGCTCACGCTGCGGCCGCTTCCGGGCACCTGAGCACGCAGGCCTCGGCGTTCCCCCCTACACAGCCGCGGGCCATGAGCCGCTGCCGGGCAGTGGCCCGTCGACTGGTTGCTCACCTCCCACACCGTCCGGCGGCCGGCGGCCTCGCCGCAGCGGATCGCCCCCGCGCTCAGCATCGGCTCGCCGCCCGCGCAGGCCACGTGCTCGGACGGGCGCGGCGCCAGCCGCGGGGTGCCGTCCACGCCGATGACTCGCAACCCCCGGTGGGAGCTTGGGCATCATCAGGCGCTGTCCCGGTGGAGTGTGCGTGACTGGAAGGCGGCCGTACGCGGGGCCGCGCACCCCGCAGCCCGGGATCGTCCAGGGCTCAAGTCCCGCCCGCAGCCCCCTCCGTACGCGTCGCCCCCACCGAAGCCAGCCCCACCGCCGCGACCCCCGTCCACTGGGCCACCGCGAGGTGCTGACCGAGGAACAGCAGCCCGATCAGTGCGCCGATCGCCGGTTCCAGGCTGGTCAGGACGCCGAAGAGGCGCGGAGTCAGGCGGCGCAGGGCCTCCAGTTGGAACGTGTAGGGCACGACGCTCGAGAGCACGGCGACCGCCGCGGCCACGGCGAGGGTGCCCGGGTCCAGGAGGCGGGTGCCCGCCTGTGTGATGCCGTACGGAAGGCTGATCAGGGCTCCCCAGGCCACGGCCAGCGCCAGGCCTCGCCCGTCCGGGGCGTGTCCGGCCAGCCGCTTGCCGAGCAGGATGTATCCGGCCCAGCAGCATCCGGCCACGGTGGCGCAGGCGACGCCGGTCGCGTCGAGCGCCGTACCGGTGCGGCTGAGCAGCAGGACGCCGGTGACGGCGAGGCCTGCCCACAGCAGGTCGGGGGCGCGGCGCGAACCGCACAGGGCGATGGCGAAGGGGCCGAGGAACTCCAGGGTGGTGGCGGCGCCCAGGGGCAGCCGGGCGACCGCCTCGTAGTAGGCGAGGTGGTGCACGGCGAGCAGGGTTCCGGCGGCCGCCGCGATGCCGAGCCCGGCCCGGTCGCCGCGGATCCGGGGCCGCCACAGCGCGGTGAGGGCGACCGCGGCGATGGCCAGCCGCAGGGTCACCACGCCGGCCGGTCCCACGGCCGGGTAGAGACGGGTCGTCAGCGCGGCCCCGCCCTGCAGGCCGAGGATCCCGCCGAGGACGAGCCCCGGGGCCGGTGCGGTGCCGAGTCCCCGGCCGACGACGAGGGCGGCGCGTGCGCGAGGGGTGAGGTGCTGGGTGATGGTTATCGGACTCCGGGGTGCGGCGGCCCTCGCACCCTAGGGGGACGAACCGTTGTGGATCAAGGGGTGGGACGGTGACGAACGGGGGTCGCTCGGCCCCCTCCTCGGGCTCAGGCGAGCACCAGCACGAGGGGCACGCCCCGGCACGGCACCAGGCGCATGCCGTCGTACGCGCCCGGCCGCGCCGCCCCGAGCAGTTCGCCGAAGTCCGGGCCCTTGGTGAGGGAGCCGGCCAGGTGGGCGGGGTCGGCGGAGGCGGCGACCCGGCCCCGGGCGTTCACCAGGTGGGCGGGGCGGGGCACGCGCCGCAGTAGGGGAAGGACGGCCGTCTCGAAGTGCCGCAGATAGACGTCGGCGGCGGCGACTCCGGCGAACCGGCCCTGGATCCGGACGGGTTCGGAGAGGGTCAGGCTGTACTCGTCGGAGCAGAGGTAGTCGACGTACGGTCCGGCCACCGCGCGGCGCCCGGTGTCGCGGGGCAGCGCGAACCAGTCCCAGTGCGTGTAGTCGGAGTAGGCGGACTGGCCGGGATCGAGGTCGAGCAGGAGCGGGCGTACGGCGCCGTCGGCGCCGGACTGCCACCACTCCAGCCAGGCGGGCACGTCCGTCAGCAGTCCGGGCGCCGCGACGAAGCCGACACCGGAGACGAGTTCCTCGCGGGTCAGGTGGACGTGCAGTCCGGGGCGGAGGGCGGCGAGGTCGGCGCTGGCGGGGAGACGGCCTTCGGCGGCCACGCGGCCGAGCAGGGCCTCGGTTTCCGCGCGCGTGGCGGCGACCGTCTCGAAGACGGCCTCCAGCGCGCCGCCGACCTGTGCGGCCACCCATGTCTCGGCTTCCGTGTCGAGGGTGGTGAGGGCGGGGCTCCGGCCCATGGTGTCCTCCAGCGGACGGGAACCTGACGCGGCGCGGTCAGAGGGTCAGGCGTACGGCGACGAGCCGCGCCGTCGACTCCCTGACGCACCGCTCGGCCAGCGTGCCGGCCGTTTCGTGGGCCCCATCCTGCACGGCGGAGATCACGGCGCGTTGACGGTCCGCAACTTCTTCACGAAACACGTCGTCGGCCAGGACCAGGCACAGCAGGGCGCCGATCTCGCTCTGCAGGGCGACCTGTTCGCGGGTGAGCCGGGCGGACTGGGCGGCCGCCGCGAGTTCGACGTGGAAGCGGCCGTACAGCCTGCTGCGTGCCGCCACGTCGCCGGCGTGGGTCAACTCCTCTGCGGTCCGGCGGAGTTGGTGGAGGTCGTCGGATTCGGTGCGCTGGGCGGCGAGCCGGGCGGCGGCGCCGGACAGGGCGGCCCAGTGGTCACCCAGGTCGCGCAGTTCCTCGGTGCTCCAGCCGCGCAGCCGGACCTTGAGCCGGTCGTCGGCGGGGACTTCGGGGAGGGAGACGAAGCTGCCGCCCCCGCGGCCCCGACGCGTGGTGACCAGGCCCTGTTGCCGCAGGGCCATGAGCGCCTCGCGCAGGGTGACCGTCGAGACGCCGAGCTGCCCGGCGAGCTCGGTCTCGCCGGGCAGCTGCTCGCCGTCGGCGAGGAGACCCAGTTCGATGGCGTCGCCGATGCGGCGGACGACCGCGTCCACGCGGGCCCGGTTGTCCACCGGGCTGAAGACGGCCCTGCGGGCGCCGCCCTCGATCTCGTACTGCCTCACGGCGGTCACCACCTCGCGCATTGACTCAAGCTTTACCTTGAGGGGACCTTGAGCTTAGAACTATGACTTCATATGTTTGCGGTCAAGCGGTTCAACGTACAGCGCGCCAGAAAGGTTCCCCTATGGAGGGAATTGCGATCCGGCTGCAGGACCTGCGGAAGTCGTTCGGCGAGACGACCGCCGTGGCCGGGATCGACCTGGAGATCCGGGACGGCGAGTTCTTCTCGATGCTCGGCCCGTCCGGATCCGGCAAGACGACCGTCCTCCGGCTGGTCGCCGGGTTCGAGACACCGGACCAGGGCCGGATCGAACTCGCCGGTCAGGAGGTCACCGGCCTCGCCCCGTTCGAGCGGGACGTGCACACGGTCTTCCAGGACTACGCCCTCTTCCCGCACATGACGGTCGAACAGAACGTCGCCTACGGCCTGAAGGTGCGCAGGGTACCGAAGGCCGAACGGCTCGTCCGCGCCCGCAAGGCGCTCGCCGAGGTCCGCCTCGAGGGCTACGGCCAGCGGCGCCCGGCCCAGCTCTCCGGCGGGCAGCGCCAGCGCGTCGCCCTCGCCCGCGCCCTCGTCGGCCGGCCCCGGGTGCTGCTGCTGGACGAGCCCCTCGGCGCCCTCGACCTGAAGCTGCGCGAGCAGATGCAGGTCGAGCTGAAGGCGATCCAGCGGGAGGTCGGCATCACCTTCGTCTTCGTCACCCACGACCAGGAGGAGGCCCTGACGATGAGCGACCGCATCGCCGTCTTCGATCAGGGCCGCATCGCCCAGGTCGGCACGCCCGCCGAGATATACGAGCGCCCGGCGACCCCGTTCGTCGCCTCCTTCGTCGGCACCTCGAACCTGCTCGAGGGAGAGACGGCCCACCGGATCGCCGGCGCCCCGGGCACGTACAACATCCGTCCGGAGAAGATCCGCGTCCTGAAGGAGTCCGCCGAGGCGGACGAGCCGGAGCACGCCACCGCGACCGGAACCGTCGCCGAGGTCGTCTATCTCGGCGACGCCACCCGCTTCCTCGTCGACCTCGACGGCGGCGGCCGGCTCACCGCGCTCCAGCAGAACCTGGAGGCCTCCTCCGAGGACGTCGCCGCCTACCGCGGCACCCGGGTGCGCCTGACGTGGCACCGGCGGCACGCCGTCCGGCTGCCCTCCTGACCCCTCCCCCGTCTCTACGTCCCCATGGAGAACGCCGTGCGCCTCACCCGTACCCTGCGCACCGCGGCCTGCGCCGCCGCCCTGCTGCTCGCCGCCGCCTGTGACTCCTCCGGCTCGGGCAGCTCGTCCGCCACCGGCCTCAACCCGCCCGACCTCAAGGCCCCGACGAAGCTCGGCAGGACCGAGGGCCAGGTCAATCTGATCGCCTGGGCCGGCTATGTCGAGGACGGCTCCAACGACCCGAAGGTCAACTGGGTCGGCGACTTCGAGAAGCAGACGGGCTGCCAGGTCCACTCCAAGGTCGCCGCCAGTTCGGACGAGATGGTCAAGCTGATGAAGACCGGCGAGTACGACGCCGTCTCCGCCTCCGGCGACGCCTCCCTGCGCCTGATCGCCTCCGGCGACGCCGCTCCCGTCAACACCGCCCTGGTCCCCAACTACAAGGACATCTTCGCCGGGTTGAAGAACGGCGCCTGGAACTCGGTCAAGGGGCAGATGTACGGCATCCCGCACGGCCGGGGCGCCAACCTGCTGATGTACAACACGCGCAAGGTCAGGCCGGCGCCCACCTCCTGGTCCGCCGTCTTCGACGACGCCTCCCGGTACAAGGGCCACGTCACCGCGTACGACTCGCCGATCTACATCGCCGACGCGGCCCTCTATCTCAAGGCCACCAGGCCCGAGTTGAAGATCGAGGACCCGTACGCGCTCGACCAGAAGCAGTTCGACGCGGCCGTGGCCCTGCTCAAGCAGCAGAACCACAACGTCGGGGAGTACTGGAGCGACTACCTCAAGGAGGTCTCCGCCTTCAAGAGCGGTGACTCGGTGGTGGGCACCACCTGGCAGGTCATCGCCAACCTGGCCTCCTCCGAGGGCGCCGAGGTCAAGGCGCTGGTGCCGAAGGAGGGTTCGACCGGCTGGTCCGACACCTGGATGGTGTACAGCAGGGCCAAGCACCCCAACTGCGCCTACAAGTGGCTGAACTGGATCGTCTCTCCCAAGGTCAACGCCGAGGTCGCCGAGTACTTCGGCGAGGCGCCGGCCAACTCCAGGGCGTGCGCCGAGACCAGTGACAAGAACTTCTGCACGGTCTACCACGCGGCCGACGAGAGCTACTGGAAGAGGATCGCCTTCTGGAACACGCCCATCGAGCAGTGCCTCGACGGCCGCAAGGACGTCCGTTGCGTGCCGTACGCCAAGTGGGTGCAGGCCTGGACCGAGATCAAGGGCTGAGCCGTGACGACCGACGTGACGACCGCCGCCGGCCGGGGAACCGTCCGGCGGCTCGCCGGTAGCCTGCACCGCAGGCCCCGGCTGCGGCTGACCCTGCTGCTCACCGCCCCGCTACTGTGGCTCGCCGTCCTGTACCTCGGCTCGCTCGCGGTCCTGTTCGCCTCCGCGTTCTGGACCACGAACTCCTTCACCTCGCAGGTGGTGAAGGTCTGGTCGACGGACAACTTCCACGAGCTGTTCACCACGCCCGTCTTCCGTCAGGTGATCCTGCGCAGCGTGGGCGTGGCGCTCGCGGTGACCGTGCTGTGCGCGCTGATCGCCTTCCCGGTCGCCTTCTACACCGCACGGGTGGCCCGGCCGAAGTGGCGTCCGCTGCTGGTGGTCGCCATCCTCACCCCGCTGTGGGCGAGCTACCTGGTCAAGGTGTACGCCTGGCGGCTCATCCTGTCCGAGGGCGGCCTCGCCGACTGGATGCTGGCGCCGTTCGGGCTGAGCGGCCCCGGCTTCGGCCTGCCGGCCACGGTCCTCACCCTGACCTACCTGTGGCTGCCGTACATGATCCTGCCGATCCACACGGCCCTCGAACAGCTCCCGGCCGGCCTGCTCGACGCCTCGGCCGATCTCGGGGCGCGGGCCGGGCGCACCTTCCGCTCGGTGGTGCTGCCCATGGTGCTTCCCTCGGTCGCGGCCGGTTCGGTGTTCACCTTCTCGCTCAGCCTCGGCGACTACATCACCGTGCAGATCGTCGGCGGCAAGACCCAGCTGATCGGCAACCTCGTGTACTCCAACATCGAGCTCAACCTGCCGATGGCCGCCGCGCTCGGCACCGTACCGGTCGTGGTGATCGTCCTGTATCTGCTGGCGATCCGCCGCACCGGTGCACTCAACAGCCTGTAGGAGAAGAGCGCCATGCATCTCAGCCGCACCGCGCGCATCGCCCTGCGCACCGGAGCCGGGCTCGGTTTCGCGGTGATCTACGTCCCGCTGCTGCTCGTCCTCGTCAACTCGCTCAACCCCGACCGCAGCGCGAGCTGGCCGCCGCCGGGACTGACCTGGCACTGGTGGTCGGTGGCCGGGCACAACTCCGGTGCCCGGCAGGCGTTGTGGGTCTCGGTGAAGGCGGGGCTGGGCGCGACCTCGATCGCGCTGGTCCTCGGCACGCTCATCGCGTTCGCCGTGGCGCGGCACCGCTTCTTCGGCAGGGACACGGTGTCGTTCATCGTCGTCCTGCCGATCGCGCTGCCCGGCATCGTCACCGGCATCGCCCTCAACTCGGCCTTCGGGACGGTGCTGGAGCCGCTCGGCGTGGGGCTCGGGCTGTTCACGGTGATCGTCGGCCATGCCACGTTCTGCATCGTGATCGTCTTCAACAACGTGGTGGCCCGGCTGCGCCGTACGGCCGCCTCGTACGAGGAAGCCGCCATGGACCTCGGCGCGACCACCTTCCGCGCCTTCGCGGACGTCACCTTCCCGCTGGTCCGTTCCGCGCTGCTGGCCGGCGGTCTGCTCGCCTTCGCCCTGTCCTTCGACGAGATCGTGGTCACCACGTTCACCGCGGGGCCCGGGATCCAGACCCTGCCGATCTGGATCTTCGACAACATGACCCGGCCGCAACAGGCACCGGTGGTGAACGTCGTGGCCGCGGTACTCGTGCTGCTGTCGGTGATCCCCATCTACGTCGCCCAGCGGCTGTCCGCGGACACGGCGACGTCGAGCCGGGTGTGAGAGCCTGTACGGCCGGCGGACAGGGGGATGCATGAGTGCGGGGAACGGCGTCGACCCGGCGCGGGCGGTGCGCGCGGCCTACGAGGCGGCCTCGGCGGTTGTCGCGGGCCTGGGTGACGAGGAGTCGTGGCTGCCGACCGGCTGCACCGGCTGGGCGGTCCGTGACCTCGTCTTCCACTGCGTGACGGACGCCCAGCGCGCTCTGGTGGCCCTGCACACACCGGCGCGGGAGCCGGTGGACCGGGACGCGGTGACGTACTGGCAGGACTGGAGGCCGGACACCGTGGGCGCGGCGAACGGCCGGCGCTGGGTGCGGGTGAACGCGAGCATGTTCCTCGACTGGGGGCAACTCCAGGGCCTGTTCCTGGAGACGCTGAGGGCGGCCACGCACGCCGCCGGGACCGCCGACCCCGCCGGTGCCGTCCTCACGCAGGGGCACGTGCTGACGGCCCGGGACCTGCTCACCACCCTCGCCGTGGAGGCGACCGTCCACCACCTGGACATGACCGTCCGGCTCCCGCACGCGCCGGGACCGGCGCCCGAGGGGCTGGCCGCGGTGCGCGCCACGCTGGACGGTCTGCTCGGCCGCCCGGCGCTTCCGGACTGGACCGACGAGCACTACGCGCGCGTGGGAACCGGCCGGGCACCGCTCACCGAGACCGAGCGCGCCGCGCTGGGCCCGGCGGCGGAGCGCTTTCCGCTGTTCGGCTGAGGCCAACACGGGGACAGACACGGGCGACACCTGCGCGGTGCGGGGCGCGCGGCCCGGGTTGATGGAAACCTGCGCCCCATGCACACCCCACCGAGCATCAACAGTTACGTCGACCGGGTCACCGCGGGCCCCGGCGGGGCGATGACCGACGAGGTCGGCGTCATCACCGGCGACCTGACCGTGGCCACCATCCTGCTGTCCGACGGTCACAGCGCGCGCGTCGCCATCCAGCATTCCGGCAGCGACACCTGGTACACCCTCGCCGGGAGCCCCGCGCCCGTGCCCGCCGGGCAACTAGCCGCCTATCACCGGGATCTGCTGGGCCGTATCCGCCGGGGAGGCGGCACCCGCGCCACCTGAACCGGGGCATCCCTCCTGACATGTCATCAATTCCCTGGGGAATTGGCATCGTTGACTCCCACGAACCGGCAAAAGGCCGCTCCCGCACCTTGACCCCCACTTGGTCCAGACCAATCATGGTCTGGACCATTCTGCCGTCGCCGGCCTGCCGTTCGCCCTCCGGGAGTACCCATGCCACGTCCGAGACCCGTACGCGCCCTGCTCGCGGGCCTGGCCACCCTGGCCGCCTCCGCGGGACTCGCCCTCGGGGCAGGGGGCACCGCACACGCGGCGACCCCGCTGCCCCCGCACGTGTTCGCGCCCTACTTCGAGGCCTACAACGGCGACAGCCCCGCCGCGCTGTCCCAGGCCTCCGGCGCCAAGTACCTGACCATGGCCTTCCTGCAGACCGACAAGAAGGGCTCCTGCTCGCCGTACTGGAACGGCGACACCGGCACGCCCGTCGACTCCTCCGTCTTCGGAGCCGACGTCACCACCATCCGCTCGCGCGGCGGCGACGTGATCCCGTCCCTCGGTGGCTACGCGGCGGACAACGGCGGCACCGAGATCGCCGACAGCTGCACGAACGTGGACTCCATCGCCGCCGCCTACGAGAAGATCATCACCACCTACGACGTCTCCCGGCTCGACATGGACGTCGAGGACAACTCCCTCACGAACACCGCCGGCATCGACCGCCGCAACCAGGCCATCAAGAAGGTCCAGGACTGGGCGGCCGCGAACGGCCGCCCCGTGCAGTTCTCCTACACCCTGCCGACCACGACGACCGGCCTCGCCGACAGCGGCCTCGCCGTGCTGCGCAGCGCCAAGAGCGCGGGCGCCAGGGTCGACGTCGTCAACATCATGACGTTCGACTACTACGACGGCGCCACCCACCACATGGCCACCGACACCGAGACGGCCGCAGGCGGACTGCACGACCAACTGGCCAGTCTCCACCCGGACCTGTCGGACAGTCAGCTGTGGAACATGGTCGGCGTCACCGAGATGCCCGGCGTGGACGACTACGGCCCGGCGGAGACCTTCACCACCGCCGACGCCCCCACGGTGTACGACTGGGCGGTGGCCAAGGGCATCAACACCCTGTCCTTCTGGGCCCTCCAGCGCGACAACGGCGGCTGCCCCGGCGGCAGCGCCTCGGACACCTGCTCGGGCATCGCCCAGGACACCTGGTACTTCACGCACACCTTCGCGCCCTTCACCGGCGGAACGACGACCCCGCCGGCCGACGACTTCTCGGTCTCGCTCTCCCCCGCCTCCGCCTCGGTCGACCCCGGCGCGACCGCGACCGCGACGGTGAAGACCTCGGTGACCTCGGGCAGCGCACGGACGGTCGACCTGACGGTGAGCGGCGCGCCCGGCGGAGTGACCGCCTCCCTCAGCCCGTCCTCGGTCACCGCGGGCGGCACGTCCACGCTCACCGTGAGGACCGCCGCCGGCACGGCCCCCGGCACCTACCCCCTGACCGTCACCGGCACGGCGGGCCCGACCCGGCACAGCTCCACGCTCACCCTGACGGTGAAGGGGTCCGGCGGCACCTCCGTCCTGGCCGACGGCGACTTCGAGACCGGCTCGCTCGCGCCGTGGACCTGCGACACCGGGGCCACGGTGGTCTCCTCCCCCGTGCACAGCGGCTCCCACGCGCTGAAGACCGCGCCGTCCGCCTCGCAGACCGGCCAGTGCGCACAGACCCTGACCCTGAAGCCCAACACCTCCTACACGCTGACCGGCTGGGTGCAGGGCCCGTACGCCTATGTCGGCGTCAGCGGAGGCGCGACGGCCGACACCTGGGCCTCGTCCTCGTCGTGGTCGAAGCTCACGGTCCCGTTCACGACCGGCGCCTCGGGCACGGTCACGGTGTACGTCCACGGCTGGTACGGCCAGGGCGCGGTCTACGCCGACGACCTCGCCCTGAGCTGATCCACGCCGATCCACCGTTGCGACCGGCCTGCAGGCAGCAGGGGGCGTCGCCCGGCGTCCGGACGCCGCCTTCCGTAGGCTGAAGAGACCGAAGCCCCTCCGGGAGGCCTCCCGCAGGCAGGAGACGGTCGTGATCGGACTGGCCGCGGCGTTCGCCGTCGCGGGCGCGGCGAGCAACGCCGTGGGCACCGCCTTCCAGCGCAAGGCCGCGTCGGCGAGCAGCCGCGGCGGGCTGCGGCTGCTCGCGGACCTGGTGCGCCGGCCCTTCTGGGTGATCGGCATGTGCGGTGTGGTCTGCGCCGCGCTGTTCCAGAGCCTGGCTCTGGTCAACGGCCCGCTCGCGCTGGTCCAGCCGCTCTTCATCCTGGAGCTGCCCTTCGCGCTGCTCGTCGCCGCCCCGCTGATGCACCGGCGGCTGCCCCGCTCGGGCTGGTGGGGCGTCGGCGCCTGTGTCACGGGCCTCGCCGCGCTCCTGGTCGCCGCCGCCCCGCACGGCGCCGTCGACCACGCGCCGCTCAGCCGCTGGATCCCGGCGCTGTGCCTGTGCCTCGGCGGGATGGCCGCGGCGGTTCTGCTCGCCGGCGGGGACCGCTCGCCGGCCCGGCGCGCCGCGCTGCTGGCCGCCGCCTCCGCCACGGGCAACGCGCTGACCGCCGCCCTGCTGAAGTCGGCCAGCGGGACCTTCGCCGACCACGGGTTCGTGGCGTTCCTGCGGTCCTGGCAGACGTACGGCTTCGCGCTCGCCGGCGTCGCGGCAGTGATCCTGCTGGAGAACGCGCTCCAGGCCGGTCCCCTGGCCGCGGCGCAGCCGGCGCTGACCATCGGGGACGCGGTGGTGAGCCTGACGCTCGGCATGACCCTGTTCGGGGAGCGGATCCGCACGGGCTGGTGGCTGGTCCCGGAGGCGGCGGGCGCCCTGCTGATCATCGGGGGTGTGCTGGTCCTCAGCCGGGCCGTCCAGCACATCGCCGTGGTGCCGGTGGCGGTGGAGGAACGGGACCTGGCGGGCTGAGCCGGGTCGGGGCAGGAGGACGCGCAGGGACGCCCCTGCTTCTCGCCCGGGAGCGGCCTCCGGCGCGCTTGCCTACCCCCTCGCGATCCCGTCGATCCACGACTGGAGGCGTTCGCCCTGGGCGGCCATCAGGCCGGGGTCGCGCAGGGTGTTGGTGAGGACGGACAGGCCCTGGTAGGCCGCGACGAGTTCGACGGCGAGGGCGGCGGCGTCGGCGCGCTCGAGCTGGGCGAACTGTGACTCCACCCAGTCGAGCAGGGCCCGCATGACCTTCGCGGCAGCCCTGTCCACACCGTCGTCACGCTTGTCGAGTTCGGTGGCGAGGGTGCCGAAGGGGCAGCCGAAGCGGGCCGCGGTCTCGCGCTGGTCGACCCAGCCGGCGACCAGGGCCTTCAGTCGGGTGGCCGGATCAGGGAGGGTGTCCAACTTGGCTGTGAGCGCGTCCAGTTGCTCGCAGTGGGCGTCCACCGCGGCTTCGACCAGCTGGTCCTTGGTCTTGAAGTAGTAGTAGACGTTGCCGAGCGGCACCTCGGCCGTACGGGCGATGTCGCCGAGGGTGGTCTTCTCCACACCTTGCTCGTGGAAGACCTGGACGGCCGCCTTGACCAGGCGTTCACGCTTGCCACCCCGGCCGGGGCGTGCGACCCGGGTCTCGGCGGCAGATTCTGAGTCAGTCACCTGACTAAGGATAGACAACAGGCTGCGCCGCGGACTAAGGTCTCGACTTAGTTAGTCAACTAACTCAGTTGGGAGCATGTCATGATCGTCGTCACGGGCGCCACGGGGAACGTCGGACGAGCCCTGGTCGCGACGTTGATCCGAACCGGGGAGACGGTGACGGCCGTCGCCCGGCGCATCGGCGAGGAGGACGTGCCGCCGGGAGTGCGGGCCGTCGCGGCCGACCTCGGGGCGCCGCGGAGCCTCGCCCCCGCGCTGGAGGGCGGCAAGGCGCTGTTCCTGCTTGTGGCCGGAGAGGACCCGGTCGACATCCTGCGCCAGGCCTCCGCGGCCGGGGTGGGCAAGGCGGTGCTGCTGTCCTCGCAGGGTGCGGGCACCCGGCCGGACGCGTACGCGCACGCGGCGCGCTTCGAGGCGGCGGTGGCCGAGTCGGGGCTGCCGTTCACCGTGCTGCGCTCGGGCGGGCTGGCCTCGAACGCGCTGGCCTGGGCCGAGCCGGTCCGCCGGCACCGCATCGCGGCAGCACCCTTCGCCGATGTGGCACTGCCCTTCGTCGATCCGGACGACGTCGCCGCGGTGGCGGCGACCGTACTGCGCGAGGCCGGACACGACGGCGCCACATACACGCTGACCGGCCCGGAGCCCACCACCCCACGACAGCGTGCGGCGGCGATCGCCGCGGCGCTCGGGGAACCGGTGACGTTCGTGGAGCAGAGCCGCGAGGACGCGTACGCGGAGATGGCCCGGTTCTTGCCAGCCGCCGTCGCCGAGGCCACGCTCGCCGTTCTGGGCGCCCCCACCCCGGAGGAGCAGGCGGTCGGCACGGATGTGGCGCGCCTGCTCGGCCGCCCCGCGTCGCCGTTCTCCGCCTGGGCGGTCCGCAACGTGGCCGCGTTCCGCTGACCCGTCGCGGCTGGACCCGCGCAGGTCAGGACGACGGGGACCCCCTCAAGCGGCGCTCCGACGTGGGCTCCTCGGAGCCGGACGGGTGACGTGAGCCATGCTTGGCGGCCACTTTGCACGCCACACCGCATCCGAATAACCCGTTTGTATGCTTATTTCCCTTATTGTCGTCCGCGATGACGGGAGTTTCGGCCGGAAGTGCGCGCAACGCGTCGCGCCAGGGCGCGGGTTGGGATGGTGGCCATGAGGGGAATCAGCCGCCGGAGCGTGGCACGCCTCGGTCTCGGCGCCGGCATCGGTGCGGCCGCCGTGTCCTTCGCCTCGTGCGGTGGCCGGGACGGATCCAACGGCTCCCCGGGGAGCCCGGACGAACAGGGAACGTACCGGCCCATCGGGGACGGCTCGACGTCGTACACCGGACGCCAGCCGCACCAGCCGGCGTCGCCCATGGCCCTCGAACCGGGTCGGACGCCGCCGCAGTTCGTGGTGTTCTCCTGGGACGGCGCGGGCGAGCTGGGCACCGGCCTGTTCCCGCGCTTCCTGGAGCTCGCCCGCACCCACGGCGCGCACATGACCTTCTTCCTGTCCGGCCTCTACCTCCTGCCGGAGGACAGGAAGCGGCTCTACGACCCGCCGAACAATCCGGTCGGCGCCTCGGACATCGGGTACCTCACCGACGCGCACCTCAAGGAGACGCTGAAATACGTCCGTCAGGCCTGGCTGGACGGCCATGAGATCGGCACGCACTTCAACGGGCACTTCTGCACCGGCCCCGGATCGGTGGCCAACTGGACGCCCGCACAGTGGGCTTCGGAGATCGAGCAGGCGAGGTCGTTCGTCAAGTCGTGGCGCACGCACACCGGTTGGCACGACGAACCGTCGCTCCCCTTCGACTACGACAAGGAACTCGTGGGCGGCCGCACCCCGTGTCTGCTCGGGCAGGAGAACCTGCTGCCGGTGGTCCGGGAGCTCGGCTGGCGCTACGACGCCTCCTCACCGGGCGGCCTGCAACGCTGGCCGAGGAAGCGGGGCGGCCTCTGGGACCTGCCGCTGCAGAGCATCCCCTTCCCCGGGCACACCTTCGAGGTGCTGTCCATGGACTACAACATGCTGGCGAACCAGTCCAAGACCTCGACGCGGGCACCTTCCTACAACTACCCCTACTGGCGGGCCCAGGCGACACAGTCGTACCTGGCCGGATTCCAGCGGGCGTACGAGACCAACCGGGCACCGCTGTTCATCGGCAGCCACTTCGAGCAGTGGAACGGCGGCATCTACATGGATGCGGCAGAGGAGGCGCTCAGACAGATCGCCGGCCGGGAGGACGTGCGTCTTGTCTCCTTCCGGCAGTTCGTCGACTGGCTCGACGCCCAGGACCCCGAGATCCTCGCGAAGCTGCGCAGTCTCGAGGTCGGCGAGAAGCCGGAGGGCGGGTGGACGGAGTTCCTCCGCCCCGTGGAGCGAGCACGGAGCCGGACGGACGCCACCGGGCAGCAGGAAGAGGAGGGCTGAACCGGCACCACGGGCGGCACGCCTGCCGGAGATGTCGTCGTCGGGGTGAGCGACTCGCTCGCCGGGCCGGCCGCGTTGCGCCGCGGCATCCTGGAGGCCCGCAGAACCGGCCGCGCGCTGGTGGCCGTGCAGGCCTGGGAGCCGCCGGAGGCGACGCCCTCCACCGGCGCCGGCCCGAGCCCTCGTGGGCCCGGCCGTGGGCCGACGGGGCGGGGCGGCGGATGGACCTGCCTTCGGCCCGGCGGACGGGCGGGCCCCGGGCCGACCTGCCGATCGTGCGGCGGGTCGTCAGGGGCCCCACGGCTCCGGTGCTGTGCTCGATCGCGTCGTCCCCGGACGACCTGCTGGTCATCGGCATGGCCAGGCCGCGGGGCCCGGCGGCCCCGCTGCACCGCAGGCCGGTGCACCGGCACATCCCGGCCCGCGCGCGGTGCGAGGTACTGGTCGTGGCCGGCCCCGGCTCCTGCCCCCTGAGGCGCGGATCCTGCGAGGCGGCGAACAAGGGGAACGGCGGGGCCGGGCGACGGACCTGGCCTAGTGAGCCGGGGGCAGGCTTGACCTCGTGAGCAGGGCCGGCCTGGTGTCGTGGGTCCGGGCGGGTTCGTGGACCGCGGGTCCGGCCATGAAGCGGCCGGATCAAGCGGCGTGGCGGCGGGCGTCCACCTCGATCTCGATCTTCATACGGGGGTCGGCGAGGCCGCACTCCAGCATGGTGGCGGCCGGGCGGACGCCGCCGAAGCAGCGGCGCAGCACCGGCCAGCAGGGCTCGAAGTCCGCGCGGTCCGGCAGCAGATAGCGCACCCGCACCACGTCGGCGAAGGTGCACTTCGCCTCGTGGAGCGCGGCCTCGATGTTGCGCAGACACTGCTCGGCCTGCTCCACGACGTCGTCCGAGATCGTCATGGTGGTGTAGGCGAACCCGGTGGTTCCGGACACATGCACCCAGTCGCCGTCGACCACGGCACGGGCGTAGCCGATCTGCTCCTCGAAGGTCGAGCCGCTGAGGATCGCACGTCGCTCCGTCATGCGCGGAACGTTAGGTGACCGGCGTCGATACGTCCAATACGGCTTTCTGGACGGGCCGATGTCTCCGGGGACGTGGACTGCCCGGAACTCCCGCTGCCGGGGTGCGGGACGACTCGGCCCTCTGGACCAGCGTCAGGAAACGTCATCGCACCCCATCCCCACGGAGCGCCCATGACCGACACCACCCGACCTGCGCACGCCTGACCCTGCTCGATCTGATGTACTCCCCCGCCTGGCTCGCCGAACACTCCGGCCCGTACGGCGTCCTCGGCGACCCCGGCATGCCCGGCACGGCCACCTGCTGGCCAGCAACCGGCACGACGCCTGGGAGGCGCTGCCCGCCATCGTCGTCCCCACGCTGATCCTCCACGGCGACCAGGACCGCCTCGCACCCGTGGACAACCTCCCCCTGCTCGCCGCCCGCATCCCCGACGCACGCACCCATGTGTTCCCGGGGGCCCGGCACGCCTACTTCGAGGAGTGCCGGCCGGTGGCGAGCGCGATCGTCACCGCCTTCCTCGAGGGTGGGGTGCGGTCGAAGGCGTAGGCAGTGCCCCAACGTCGTCCTCGTCCCCGGCAGGACAGGTCCGATCCTGCCGTCAGCCACTCGCGGACCATCCAGCGGAACGGTCCTCCTGCCGCCGCCGCGCCGCGCCGAAATTGCCTCGCCGGCCGATGTCCGGTGTGCCAGGCTTGCCGCAGCAGCCCTCTGTGACCAAGGAGCCGGCCGATGCGCCGACCGTTCATGTCCCACACGAAAGGAATGACCATCAATCCGAAGGACATGACACTCTGTGCGCACCACGTCTCGCACGCTGAACCTGGGGATCCTGGCG
This sequence comes from Streptomyces sp. NPDC001852, assembly GCF_042891825.1. NCBI lineage: Bacteria > Bacillati > Actinomycetota > Actinomycetes > Kitasatosporales > Streptomycetaceae > Streptomyces > Streptomyces sp. NPDC001852. Next base: position 104,446 of record NZ_JBIATN010000019.1, on the reverse strand, counting down.
CATGTCGACGCCGGTAAGACGAGCCTGACCGAGCGGCTGCTGTACGCGGCCGGGGTCATCGACGAGATCGGCAGCGTCGAAGCGGGCAGCACCCGGACCGACAGCCTGGAGCTGGAACGCCGCCGTGGCATCACCATCAAGACGGCGGTCGCCAACTTCCTCCTCGGCAACGGTGGTTCGGCCGTTTCCGTGAATCTGGTCGACACCCCGGGACACCCGGATTTCATCGCCGAGGTCGAACGCGTTCTCGGCGTCCTGGACGGCGCGGTGCTCGTCGTGTCCGCCGTGGAGGGTGTACAGCCGCAGACCCGCGTGCTGATGCGGACACTGAAGCGGCTCGGCATCCCCTCCCTGCTGTTCATCAACAAGGCCGACCGGCGCGGCGCCGACGACGGACGCGTGCTGCACGAGATCGAGCGCAGGCTCGACGTGCCCGTGATCCCCATGGGGCGGATCGTCGACGGCATCGGCACGGCCGAGGCACGGGCCGAGGCCTTCGCTCCGGAGGACAGCGCCTTCACACAGCGCCTCCTGGACGCGCTCACCCTCCACGACGACACCCTGCTCGGCGCGTACGTCACCGACGCGCGCTGCGTCACGTACGAGCGGCTGCGTGCCGCGCTCGCCGCACAGACGCGCCGGGGGCAGATCCATCCGGTCTACGTGGGCTCGGCGATCACCGGTACCGGCATTCCCGAACTCATCGAGGGCGTACGGGAATTCCTTCCCACCGGGTGCGATGATGCCGAAGGGCCGCTGTCTGGCCGGGTGTTCAAGGTGGAACGCCGGGGCAGCGGCGAGAAGGTCGCGTACGCCCGGATGTTCTCCGGCGAACTCAGGGTCCGCGAGCGCGCCCCGGTCGCGGGACGCGAGGGCAAGGTCACGGACCTGGCCGTCTTCGACCGGGGTACGGCGGAGCGCCGGGTGTCGGTACGAGCGGGTCGGATCGCGATGCTACGGGGTCTCGCCGACGTCCGGATCGGAGACGTGATCGGCCGGGAGCCGGACGACCGCCCGTACCAGCACGTCTTCGCGCCGCCCTCGCTGGAGACGGTCGTGGTGCCGGCCGACCCGGCCGACAAGGGCGCCCTGCACCTGGCCCTGACCCAACTCGCCGAACAAGACCCGCTGATCGGGCTGCGCCAGGATCCGGAGGGCCGCGAGCTGTCCGTCTCCCTGTACGGCGAGGTGCAGAAGGAGGTCCTCGCCACCACGCTGGCCGAGGAGCACGGGCTCGCTGTCACCTTCCGGAAGACCGTCCCGATCTGCGTGGAGCGCGTCGCCGGGACCGGAACGGCGCACGAGATCCTCGGCCACGACGGGAATCCGTTCCTGGCCTCCGTGGGCCTGCGCGTGGAGCCGGGCCCGCCCGGCGGCGGGGTCGTCTTCCGCCGGGAAGTCGAGCTCGGTTCGCTCCCGCTGGGCTACATGCGCGCCGTCGAGGAGACGGTCCACGTCACGCTGCGGCAGGGTCTGTACGGCTGGCAGGTGCCCGACTGCGTGGTGACGATGACCCACTCGGGCTTCTGCAGCATCCGCAGCACGGCCGGTGAGTTCCGCGGCCTGACCCCGCTGGTCCTGATGAGCGCGCTGCGCCGGGCCGGGACAGTCGTGCACGAGCCGATGCACCGCTTCCGCCTGGAGTTCCCGCAGGACGCCTACGCGGCCGTGTCACCGGCCCTGGCCCGCCGCCGCGCCCTCACAAGCCCGGCGGCGGCGCTCGGGGACACATACGTCGTCGAGGGCCACATCCCCGCGGACGAGGTGCACGGTCTGGAAGCCGAGCTGCCCGACCTCACCGGCGGCGAGGGCGTCCTGGAGACGGCCTTCGATCACCACCGCCCGGCCACGGCTCCGCGAAGCCGCGAGCGCACGGACCACAACCCACTGCACCGCGAGGAATACCTGCTGCACGCGCACCGGAGGGTGTGAGTCGCCGGGGCCGGCCGCAGGGTGACCAAGTCCGGTGCTGGGAGGGGCGGGGCGGCCGGATGCGAACCGACGTCCTCCGAGATGATGTCGCGGCGCACTACCTCTGTGCTACGACCCCGCCTTGCCGGTGATCATACGCCTACCGAGCCGGGAGGCGCCGCCGGGCGGGCTCAGGCGGACGGGTCCATGAGCTCGAGCACGATGTGCCGGGGCGACCACGCGCAGCGTCGCGGACGAGCGGCCGCCGATGGAGCGGGAGGCCCCTACGGACACCCCGGGAGGAAAGATGGGGGACGTCCCCCGATGTACGGGAGCCGACGTGCCGTCAGGCTTGATCCATGACGAATCATCTCCCGCCCAGCCCTCACAGGGACACCTCGCGTCGAGCGCCCGCACCGCCACAGCGCGCGCCACCGAAAAGACAAGTGGGGCTAGCAGGAGGGAGAGGTGTAGCGCGTCAGCTGGTCCTTGATCCAAGGGTCGAACACCGCCAGGCGGTGCCGCGCGGCGGGGTCGAACCTCGCCAGCTGGCCGGCGACCCACGGGTCCATACACTGCAGACCGCGGTGACGGTGCCCGCCATGGCCGGTGGGCAGCGCAGTGGCGCCGACGGCCGTCTGTCCGGTGGCCCCGGGAGCGGCCGCCGCGGGACTGCCGCCGGCGAGGAGCGCGCCGGCGGCCATCGCGGCCGCGGCGCCGGCCGCGCCCACGTTCCTCATCAGTATCAGCTTCCTCATGGCCTTCTCCTTCCGGTCGGGCCGATGACCCCGTCCCTTGCCGGGTACGGGCGTCTACCCCGCAGCTCGCACCTCATTCGCCCCCGGGCCCGGGCCCGGAACGCGGTGGGGTCTCCCCGGTGCGCCGCGTGCACGAAGAAGCGGTGCGGCGGCTTGCCAGGGCGGTGGGGCTGCGGATCTGCCGGGCGCCGAACCGCCTCAGGCACACACTCCCGGCATCGTCGACAAAATCGTCATCGACGCCACGACACCGTCGCCCCCGACCGCCGCGACACCTACCGCACCCCGGTCCGTGGCCTGCCCCGAGACGGCCGCATGGCTCACCCGGCTGCGGGCCCTCGCCGCCCGGCGTCGACCGCCCGCCCCCCTCCCCCGCCTCCCGGCAAGGAGACCGGCCATGGCCGAACCGAGCCGCCCCGGCTGCCCCCGCCGCGCGCACGGCCGCCCGGCGCGGCCGACGCGACGCCGGCCGTACCCCCGCCGCGCTCGGCGAGCCGACCGGCGACACACCTGCGTGTGCCGGCGGGATTCGTCCGCCTCCGGTGCGCCCGATACGGTCGCGGACCCTGTGCCGCCCGCGGTCGCCGGATTATGGTGGGCCGTCAGTTGCGTCCGCTCTGAGGGGAATTCATGGAGCCCGGGACCAGGATCGCGCGATACGCCGCCGTCTGTGCGGCAGCCCTTCTGCTCTGTACCGGCCTCACCACCACGGCGTCGGCCGACAGCGCCAAGGCCGACCCGAACCCGGTCGCCGACGAGCTCGACACGTACTGGACGCCGGCCCGCATGGACGCCGCGCTGCCCGTCGACGCCCTCAAAGGCACCGGTACGGCGGCGACCGGTGCGTCCCCTGCCGTGGACGGCCCCCGGCCGGGCGAGTACATCCCGCCCAGCAGGAGCTTCGACGGCATCCCCGAGGCCGGCACCTTCTTCTGGACGGACGCCACCGGTACCGGCCGCACATGCAGCGGCTCCGTCGTGCGCAGCCCCGGCCATGACCTCGTCCTGAGCGCCGGCCACTGTCTGAAGGGCTATGCGGGCACCTCACCCAAGCGGCACCTGGCCTTCGTCCCGCAGTACCACGACGGCCTCAAGCCGTTCGGCGTCTTCCCCGTGCGGACCAACGGCGTCTACGTCCCGCAGCAGTACTACGACCTCGGTGAACACGCGGGCGCCGGCTACGACTTCGCCTTCGCGGTCACCGAGACCAACCAGGACGGGACGCTCCTGGAGGACGCCGTCGGTGGAGTGCGGCTGCTCACCGGGACCGGCTACTACCACGCCCCGGTACGGATGATCGGCTATCCGGCGGGGGCGGAGAAGCCCCTGGAGTGCTGGAGCTGGACCACCCGGTGGGACAGCGACGACCCGGCGGATCCGGGCACGTTCCCGCGCATCGCCTGCGACGCCTTCGTCGGCGGGACCAGCGGTGGCCCCATGCTCGTTCCCTGGCCCGGCGGATGGGCGGTCGTCGGGGTGATCGGCGGCTACCACACCGGCGGCAACACACCGCAGATCTCCTACAGCGCCTACTTCGGCACCGACACCCGTGCCCTCTACCGCGCGGCGGTCACCGGCGCGCCACCGGCCGGACCCCACCTCGTCTCCGGTTGACCGACGAGGGCGGCGCTCGTCGGCAGGCACGACCGCGTCAGAAACCTGTGCGTGCACGTCGAGCGCCATGACCGCGTCAGCGTGGCACGATAGTGATGCATATCACCCTATCGAGGGGGTGGCCCATGGCCGTGTCAGAGGCAACACCCGGTCCGAAGACCCACAAACCGGGGCTTCGGCGTGAGATCGGATTCGTCGGACTCATCTGGGCCTCGGAGGGCTCGATCATCGGGTCCGGTTGGCTGTTCGGTGCGCAGGGCGCCCTGGCGGCCGCCGGGCCCGCGGCGATCATCTCCTGGGCCATCGGCGGTGTTGCGATCCTGATCCTGGCGCTGGTGCACGCGGAGCTCGGCGGCATGTATCCGGTCTCGGGCGGCACCGCGCGCTTCCCGCACTACGCCTTCGGCGGCGCCGCCGGCGCGTCGTTCGGCTGGTTCTCCTGGCTGCAGGCGGCCACCGTGGCGCCCATCGAGGTGCTGGCGATGATCACGTACGGCCAGCACTACTCCTGGGCGAGCGGCTGGGAGAAGGTCAAGGGCGGCGAGCACGTGCTGACTCCGCCGGGCATCGCCGTCGCGGTCGGGCTGATGGCGGTCATCACGGCCATCAACTTCCTCAGCATCCGGCTCCTGGCCCGTACCAACAGTGCCGCGACCTGGTGGAAGGTCGGCATCCCCCTGCTGACGATCTTCGTCTTCGCCATCGCCCAGTTCCACACCGGCAACTTCACCGCGGCGGACGGTTTCAACCCGTACGGCGCCAAGGGCATCCTGTCCGCCGTCTCCACCAGCGGCATCATCTTCGCGCTGCTGGGCTTCGAGCAGGCCGACCAGCTCGCCGGCGAGAGCGCCAACCCCAAGCGGGACATCCCGCGCGCGGTGATCGGGTCGATCCTCATCGGCATCCTGATCTACATCCTGCTGCAGGTCACCTTCCTCGCCGCACTCCCCGCCTCCCAGATCGGCAGCCACTGGGCCAACTCCGCGTTCACCGCGCTGAGCGGGCCGTTCGCCCAGGTCGCCACGCTCATCAGCCTGGGCTGGCTGGCCACGGTCCTCTATCTCGACGCCGTGATCTCCCCCGCCGGCACCGGTCTGATCTACATCACCGGCTCCTCCCGGGTGTCGTACGGCCTCAGCCGCAACGGCTACGTGCCGTCCGCGTTCGAGAACACCAACCGGCGCGGTGTTCCCTGGGTGGGCCTGATCACGGCCTTCGTGGTCGGCTGCATCTGCTTCCTGCCGTTCCCCAGCTGGCGTTCCCTGGTCGGCCTGATCACCAGCGCCAGTGTGCTGATGTACGCCGGTGCCCCGCTGTCCTTCGGGGTGTTCCGCAACCGGCTGCCCGAGGCCCATCGTCCCTACCGGCTGCCCGGCGGCGGCGTGCTGTCGCCGCTCGCCTTCGTCGTCGCCAACCTGCTGATCCTGTGGTCGGGTTGGACCACCGACTGGAAGCTCGGCGTCGCCATCCTGATCGGCTACGTCATCCTGGTGGCCAACCGGCTGTTCAAGATGAACCCCATCACTCCCCAGCTCGACCTGCGTGCCGCGCAGTGGCTGCCGGTCTACCTGGTGGGCATGGGGCTCATCGTCTACCTCAGCGACTTCGGGCCGCTCAAGCACCCCTGGTTCCCGCTGTGGTGGGACATCGGCGTCACGGCCGCGTTCAGCCTCGTCATCTACTACTGGGCCTTGGCGGTCGCCCTGCCCAGCGAACAGATCCAGCAGCTGATCGACCAGGTGGTCGTGCCGGAGGAGGAGGAGATCCTCTGACTCCGTCAGCCCAGCCGGAACTTCTGGGCGGCCGAGCCGTTGCAGTCCCAGATCTGCAACCGCGTCCCGTTGGCCGTCGCACCACCGGGAGAGTCAAGACACCGCCCCGACTGGGGATTCAGCAACGAACCATCACCCTGCTGCACCCACTTCTGCCCACCCACACCATTGCAGTCCCACAACTCCACCTTCGTACCGGCCGCCGTCCCGTTCCCGTCGATGTCCAGACACCGGCCCAGCGTGCCGAGGGAGCCGTCGCCGCGGTGGTACCAGTGCTGGTCGACCGCCCAGGACTGGCAGTCCCACAGCTGCACGGCCGCCCCGGCGGTGCCGGTGTCGTCGGCCGCCACGTCGACGCACGTGCCGCCAGGGCCCGCGACCGGGGCACCCCCGTCGACCGAGAACTTCTGGGCCGCCGAGCCGTTGCAGTCCCAGATCTGCAACCGCGTGCCATTGCCCGTCGCACCACTGGGAGAGTCAAGACACCGCCCCGACTGAGGATTCAGCAACGAACCATCACCCTGCTGCACCCACTTCTGCCCACCCACACCATTGCAGTCCCACAACTCCACCTTCGTACCGGCCGCCGTCCCATTGCCGTCGATGTCCAGACACCGGCCCAGCGTGCGCAGGCTTCCGTCGGCGTAGTGCGTCCAGTGCTGGTCCTCAGCGAACGACTGGCAGTCCCACAGCTGCACGGCCGCTCCGTCGGTGCCGGTGTCGTCGGCGGCGACGTCGACGCACGTGCCGCCGGGGCCGGTGATGGTGCCCTGGGGGCCGTTGGGGACGTTCGTCTCACCGGAGTAGCCGACTGAGGCGATGTTCGCCTGGACGGCGTTCTCGGCGGCGTCGGTCGGGTAGCCGGAGACCATCACGCCCTCGAAGAACGTGCCCATGTTCCAGTTGCTGTTGTCACCGCCCGTGCCGAGGATGATGCCGCCCTCCTGGTGCATGGGCCGATAGCCGCCGCGGGTCGGCAGCGCGCCGTCCCACCACGTCGTGAGCGCTCCCGACTGTGCGTCGCCGCCCTTGAGCGCGTACCGCGTCTGCCCGTCGTTCTTCAGCATGGCGGTGACGAAGGTGCTGCCGTTGCCCCGGTTGGCGGTGTTGGAGCCGTTGTCGCCCTGGAACATGCCGTTCTCCAGGTCGGCCTCGACCCAGGGCCCGGAGCCGGTACAGGGTGCGAAGTAGCAGGTGGTCGCGAGGCTGACCGCGTCCATGTGGCCGTTGCCGGTGTCGGCCGGTGTGCTCTCGGCGTTGCCGTAGTCGAAGCAGCAGGCGGAGCCCACGTGGGTGCCGCTGGCCACCATGTAGGCGCCCTCCGCCTGTCCGTTCACGGCGACACCGGAGGCGGCACCCGTGTACCGGTAACCGACTCCCGGCGAGATCCACACGCCGTACACCTTGTGTCCGCCGGCCGTGACGGCGATCTCGGACGCGTCCGCTCCGCGGTCCGCGCCCATGCCGGAGGTGCCCGCCGGGCCCGGGGTGAGGTCGTTGTGCCGGGAGGTCTGGTCGTAGATCTTCGTGATGGCACATGTGGTGTCCGCGCAGAACCTGTCCTGCTGCGCCGCGTCGGCATAACCGCCCGGGGACAGCGGCCCGATGTCGGCGCCGGCCCCGTCAAGGGCGCGGGTGACCCGGTACAGCGGGCCGTCGTAGGAGGAGAAGAGCGCACGCACGGTGCTGTGCGCGGCGACACAGGGGGTTCCGGCGGCGCCGTAGAGGTCACAGGGCAGCGAACCCGCAGCCTGTGACCGTCCGGGCATGCCGAGCAACGCGCCCAGGACGAGGCCGATGACGGCCAGGAGCGACATGGGTGATCTGGGGCTTCCGCGCATGCTGGCTCCTCGATGGGGGGTGATCGGGGCTGGGAGCAGTCGGGGTGGAGCGCCGGAGCGGCAGTTGCGGAACGTACGCACCGTGGTGGTTGCCGTCAAGATTTGTGGCTTTGGCCTTATGAAAAGTTTTGGACTTGAGCCAACTCGGCGATTGTGCAGCCAATGTGACGTCCTGTCAGGCGAACGGCTGGTTCTGCACCGCGCGTCCTTGACAGCAGGGGCTGAAGGGGCAACCTTCGGGACATCGTTGTCGAAGGGACATGGTCACGATGGTGCCGTTCCGCCTCCTGTCCGTGCTGGCCACTGGTGCCCTGGTCCTGGGTGCCGTCTCCGCCCCCGCTCACGCCGATCCCGTCTCCCTCGCGCCGGTCACCGATCCGGCCTCTGTCGTGAACCCGTTCATCGGAACCTCACACGCCGCCGACGACTTCCCGGGGGCCGACACCCCGTTCGGGATGGTCCAGTGGAGCCCCGACACCAGCCCGCACCGGCCGGACGGCGGCGGGTACGAGTACGCGGACTCGGCCATCACCGGGTTCGGCCTCACCCACATCGCGGGCCCGGGCTGCCGGGCCGCCGGCGACATCCCGGTACTGCCGACCGTCGGTGCGGTCGACACCCACGCCACGGACAGCTTCTCGCACGCCAACGAGTCCGCGACGCCCGGCGCCTACACGGTGTCGCTGGACAACGGCGTCAAGACGGAACTGACCGCCACCACCCGCAGCGGCATGGCCCGCTTCACCTTCCCGTCCACCAGCCAGGCGAACCTCGTCTTCAAGCTGACAGGCAGCGAGAACGGCGACAGCGCCGCCGAGTTCGTCGTGGTGAACGACAGAGAGGTCAGAGGCAAGGTCACCAGCGGCAACTTCTGCGGCGAGGGCAACTCCTACACCGTCTACTACGACATGGTCTTCGACCAGCCCTTCCGCCACAGCGGCACCGCCCTGGCCGCCGCCACGCCCACCACGCCCAGGAGCACGGCCTCCCCCAGCGCGCCCGAGGCACCGAACAAGCCCACCCTGCACGGCGCCCTGCCCCGTACGCCCCGCACCTTCGCTCCCCGGGCGAGCGGCTCCGACGGTTACGTCACGTTCGACACCACCACTCACCGGGCCGTTCAGGCCAAGGTCGGCATCTCCTATGTGTCGGCCGCCGGCGCCGTGGGCAACCGGCAGGCGGAGAACGCCGGTTGGAACCTGGACAAGGTGCGCACGGCGGCGCACGAGGCCTGGAAGTCCCTCCTCGGCCGGGTGCGGATCGCCGGCGGGACGCCCGACCGGCAGACCGTCTTCTACACCGCGCTCTATCACGCGCTGCTGCATCCGAACGTGATCAGTGACACCAACCGCCGCTATCCCGGCTTCGACGGCAAGATCCACACCGTCGACAAGGGCCACGGCGCCGCCTACGCCAACTACTCCGGCTGGGACGTCTACCGCTCCCAGGCTCAGCTCGAGGCCCTGGTCGCGCCGCAGACCGCCGCCGACACCGCCCAGTCGATGGTCGACGACTACCGCCAGACCGGCCTGTTCCCCAAGTGGTCGGAGAACAACGGGGAGACCTATGTCATGGTCGGCGATCCGGCGGACGAGATCATCGCCGACTACTACGCCTTCGGCGCCAGGAACTTCGACACCGCGACCGCGCTCAAGGGCATGATCTCGGAGGCCACTGCCCCCAACGACAACCGGCCCGGGCTCGCCTATCTGGAACAGCTGGGCCGGTTGCCCAGCAACGGCAAGTACGGCTGCTGCAACTTCTACGGCGCGGCCTCCACCACGCTCGAGTACGACTCGGCCGACTTCGCCGTCTCGGCGCTCGCCGGTGCCCTCGGACACGCCGCGGATCAGCGCCGGTTCGCGGACCGGGCGCAGGACTGGCAGAACCTGTTCGACTTCGGCAGCGGATTCGTCCGGCCGCGCGACGCCTCGGGCACCTGGACGGCCGGCTTCTCGCCGACTTCGGGGAAGAACTTCGTCGAGGGCGACTCCTGGCAGTACACGCCGATGGTGCCGTTCAACGTGCACGGACTGGCGACCGCCATGGGCGGTGACGCGGCCATGGCCAAGTACCTGGACACGGACCTGTCCTCGCTGACCGGCGCCGGCGGGTACACCGACCTGGGCAACGAGCCCAGCCTCAACATCCCCTGGGAGTACGACTACATCGGCCGCCCCTATCGGACACAGCAGGTCGTCCGGCAGGTCCAGGACCAGATCTGGACCGCCGGCCCGTCCGGTCTTGCGGGCAACGACGACCTGGGCGAGATGAGCTCGTGGTACGTGTGGTCCGCCCTCGGCATGTATCCCGAGACGCCCGGCACCGCCGATCTGGCGCTGGGCAGCCCGCTCTTCGCCCAGGCGGTGATCACCCTGCCGTCCGGCCACACTTTCACCATCAACGGCACGGGGGCCGCGGACGACGCTCCGTACGTCCAGTCCGCCACCTGGAACGGGTCGGCATGGAACGCGGCCCACGTGCCCGCCGGCGCCCTCACCGGCGGCGGCACCCTCACCTACGTGCTCGGCACCTCGCCCAACACGTCCTGGGCGTCGGACGGCTCCGCCGCCCCACGCTCCTACCCGGGCGCGCCGGGCTACACCGACGTCGGGACGTCCGGCGACACCGCCGCGGCCTCGGCCAACTTCGACGGCGCGGGCTACAGCTACTCGGCGCACGCCCTGGCCGCCGCGGGAGCGACCCCCGGCTCGCGGCTCACCGTCAACGGGGTCGGGTTCACCTGGCCCGACGTGGCGGCCGGCGCTGCGGACAACTACGAGGCGAACGGGCAGACGGTACGGACGTCCGGCTCCGGGAGCATCTCCTTCCTGGGTGCCGCGAACAACGGCCCGGTGTCCGGCACCGCGACCGTCACCTACACCGACGGCACCACGCAGTCGGTCGCCCTCGGCCTCTCCGACTGGACGCTGAGCGCGGGCGCCGCCTCACCCCTCCCCGACAACACCGTGGCGCTGACCCTGCCCTACCGCAACCATGCGGGCACCGCGTCCGACAGCACGCAGACGTATGTGTTCGCCACGACGCCGGTGCCCCTGAGTCCGGGCAGGACGGTCAGCAGCGTGCGCCTGCCGTCCGACGTCGCCGCCGGTGGCCTGCACGTCTTCGCGATCGGCTTCGGCGGCGGTTCGCCCGCACCGGGCCGGAACTGACCGCAGGAACATGCCGTTGAGTGGAGCAATCACGGGGGTACGGGGGCGCGGCACACCAGGCTGGACGGGTGAAGCACGGACGGATCGGACATGGACCGGGGGCGCCGGCAGCCACGGGAACGCGGGTGCCGGCGCCCCCGGCGTGGCTGCGCTGGCTGCCGGTGATGTACGTCGCGGCCGTGCTGCTGCTGGAGCCGCTCACGCCCATGGACTGGCCGGTGAGCTTCGCGCTGATCGCGGTGCCGGTACTGGCCGCCTTCGCGTACGGGCCGGTGGCCGTCGGCGCCGCCACGCTGTTCGCCGTCGGCCTCGAAGCGGTGCTGGCCGGTACCCCCTGCTGTGCGGGCCGGTCCGCGGGCTATCTGTGGGACCGGCACTACGTCGCGTCCTACATCTGCACGGCCCTCGTGGGCGCCCTCGGCACGGTCCTGGCCGCCCACCGGATTCGGCGTGAACGCACGCTCGCCGACGTGCGGTTCGTGGCCGAGACCGCGCAGCGCGTCCTGCTTCGCCCCGTACCGCACCGGATCGGCGACCTCCGCCTGCAGAGCCTGTATCTCTCCGCGGCCGCGGAGGCACGCATCGGCGGCGACCTCTACGAGGCGGTCCCCACCCGGTTCGGGGTCCGTCTGCTCATCGGTGACGTCCGCGGCAAGGGCCTGGTGGCGGTCGAGACCGCGGCCGCCATGCTCGGGGCGTTCCGTGAGGTGGCGTACGACGAACCCGATCTGCTCGCGCTGGCCGACCGGGTGGACACGAGCATGCGCCGCCGGGCGACGCAGCTCGGCGGGAACGAGACGAGTGAACGGTTCGTCACCGCGGTCTTCGCCGAGGTCCCCGCCGACGCGCACGTCGTCCGCATCGTCAACTGCGGTCATCCGCCGCCCGTCTGGCTGCGGGCCGGGGAGGTGCGGGAACTGGACAGCGGTCGGCCGGCGCCGCCCCTGAACCTCGGCATGCTGGTCGAGGACCCGTATCACCTCGACACCTATCCGTTCCGGCCCGGCGACCAGCTGCTGCTGTACACGGACGGCGTCACGGAGACGCGGGACGCGACCGGCGCCTTCTACCCGCTTCTCGACCGCCTCCGCGCCTGGGGTCCCCTCCCGCCGAAGGAGCTGCTCGCGCGGCTCCACGACGACCTGCTGGCCTACAGCCACAAGGGCCTTCAGGACGACACCGCGGCGCTCGCGGTGTGTCTGCTGCCCGTGGGCCCGTCGGCGGAGCCGCCGGCCGGGTGAGCGCGGCTCCCCGTCAGAAGGCGGTGTGGGCGAACCAGTTGTCGAGGACCGCGGCCTGTCCCGAGACCTCGAAGGCGGAGTCCTGGTACGACCGCCGCCCGTAGAGGAGCAGCAGCAGGTCCGCCGCCTGCCCTCGCACCTCCGCCGTGACCGGCGCGGACTCCTCGGCCTCGCGGCCCACCGGGCGGAAACCGTCCGGGTCCAGCCGCATCCGCCACTCCTCGCCGGGGCCGCCGTCGACGCCCGTGCTCCGGAACGCGAGGATCTCGCCGTCACCGCGCAGCTTGGTCACACCGGGGGCGAAGATTCCGGCATGGCGCAGGTTGACGAGGAACTCGTCCACGCCGTCCGCCGCGAGCACGGGGTCGATGTCCGAGGTCAGGCCGACGGCACGCTCCGCGTCGACCCGGTGCACCAGCGTCTCGAACAGCATCCGGCGGGCCCAGAACCGCGCGTGCGGGTCCTCGCCCCACACCCACATCGGTGCCTCGGGATCCGTGTCCCGCAGGACGGCCGCCACGCCGGAAACCCCCGCCGCCACCCAGCCGGGGAAGTCCCGCGCGTCCTCCGGCAGTCCGAGCTCGACGTCGCGGCTGCGCGGAGGCTCCTGCACCAGCCGGGTCAGCAGGGTGCAGAACCAGCGCTGCAGCGCTCCCACGTGCTGGGTGAGGTCGGTCAGGGTCCAGTCGGGGCAGGAGGGCACGCCGGTCGACGGGTCGGCGTCCTTCACCACGTCGGCGAAGCGCAGGGTCTCGCGGGCGATGGCCTCGCGGTAGGTGTCGTACGGCAGAGGATGCCCCGCCCGGTGTGTCGCTGTCATCTGCTGCCGTCCTGTTCTGTCCTCGGCACGGATTTCCGTCGCGGTCAGTCTGGATGCTGGAGTGCGCTCGAAGGCAAATCCGGGTTCGGGGGGATCTCCTGATCGGCCCAGATGATCTTCCCTTCGCCGGTGTAGCGGGCGCCCCAGCGCTGGGCGAGCTGCGCCACCAGGAAGAGCCCGCGGCCGCCCTCGTCCATGCTCCGTGCATGTCTGAGCCGTGGGGCCGTACTGCTGGCGTCGTGGACCTCGCAGGTGAGTCGGGCGTCGCGCAGGAGCCTCAGCCGGATGGGCGGCGCGGCATAGCGGACGGCGTTGGTGACGAGTTCGCTCACGACGAGTTCGGTCGTCATGGCGAGCTCTCCGAGGCCCCAGTCCTCGACCTGGCGGGTGGCGAGGGCGCGGAGGGTGGCGACGGCGGCCGGATCGTGGGGTACGTCCCAGGAGGCGACCTGGTCGGCGCCCAGGGTGTGGGTGCGGGCCAGGAGCAGGGCGATGTCGTCGGGCTGCGGCTCGGGCACGAGCTGCCGTACGACGGACGTGCACAGTGTGTCCAGGACGTCGCCGCTGTGGGCGAGGATCTCCCCGAGCCGGGACATGCCCCGCTCCACGTCGTGGTCGTGGCCCTCGATGAGACCGTTGGTGTAGAGGCCGAAGAGGCTGTCCTCGGCCAGTTCGATCTCGGTGGCCTCGAAGGCCATGCCGCCCAGCCCGAGCGGGGGCCCGGCGGGGATCTCCGGGAAGTAGGCATGTCCGTCCGGTGCCACGACGACGGGTGGCGGATGACCGGCCCGGGCCATGGCACACCGCTTGCTCACCGGGTCGTAGACGGCGTAGAGGCAGGTCGCGCCGATGAAGGTGCTGCGGGCGGCCGTGCCGGCCATCGCCTCCTCGTCGCTCAGCCGGAACACGAGGTCGTCGAGGTGGGCGAGCAGTTCGTCGGGCGGCATCTCCATGGCGGCGAGGGTCTGCACCGCGGTGCGCAGTCGGCCCATGCTCGCCGCCGCGGTGGTGCCGTGGCCCACCACATCACCGATGACGAGGCCCACCCGTGCGCCGGACAGCGGGATCACGTCGAACCAGTCGCCGCCGACGCCGCCGGAGGGATCCGCCGGCAGATAGGAGGAGGCCACCTCCAGCGCGGTGCCGCCGGTCAGGGCGGGTGGCAGCAGGCTGCGCTGCAGGGTGACCGCCGCCGCGTGCTCCCGGGTGTAGCGGCGGGCGTTGTCGACGCACACCGCCGCGCGTGCGACCAGCTCCCGGGCCAGCAGGACGTCGTCGGACCCGAAGGAGACGGGGTTGAGCGAGCGGGTGAACGTGGCCAGGCCGAGGGCGGTGTTCCGCGCCCGCATCGGCACGGCGATGAGCGAGTGCATGCCGTACTCGCGCATGCGCTCCGTCCGCTCCGGGTACCGGGCGGCCCAGAGCTCGTCGGAGGGGTCGAGCACCGGGATGAGCAGGGGCTCTCCGTCGAGGAGCAGGTGCGCGTCGTGGGGCGGCGGAAGGAAGTCGACCCGGTCGCCGAGGCCGACGACGGCCTCGGGGGTGCCCTCGCGCACCGAACGCTGCGCCGCCCTGCGCATCACGGCCCCGGCGGGTGCGGGACCGGCGTCGGTCAGCCACGCCCCGTGGCCCTCGGTGCTGAGGACGGGTTCCAGCAGGTCGACCATGACGAAGTCGGCGAAGCGGGGGACGGCGAAGTCGGCGAGCTCCTGGGCGGTGTGCACCACGTCGAGGGTGGTGCCGATGCTGGTACCGGCTTCGTTGACCAGGGCCAGCAGTTGCCGGGCGTTCCACCGCTCGGTGACGTCCTGGACCATGTAGCAGACGCCGGTGATGGCGTCGTCGGCGTCGACCAGGGGGAAGAAGGAGGTCGAGTAGGCGTGCCGGCGGTGCGGGTCGGCCCAGCTCCAGCCGGTGTACTCGTAGTCGGTCACCGGCAGGCCCGTCGCGAGCACCTTGCGCATCAGGCCCTCCAGGGCCTCCGCCTGCAGCCCGGGCAGCAGTTCGGTGAGCCGCCGTCCGAGCCGCTCGTCCCGGGGGACCCCGCCGAACCGTTCCAGGGTGTCGTTCAGCCAGACGCAGCGCAGTTCGGTGTCCATGACGGCCATGCCGACCGGTGAGCGGGTCAGGAACCCGTCCAGGACCGACTGGCCCATGGTCCAGCGTTGCCGCTCCGCCCGGGCCGACACCAGGAAACACTCGTTGTCGTCGATGCGGAACGAGGCCGAGACCCGCAGCTGGATGCCGAGGCTGCGGCCGTCGCGGTGCCGTACGGCGATCTGCCCGCTCCAGCCGTTTCCGGCGCGGCACCGCTCCACGACGCCGGCGAGCCGTGCGGGGTCCTCGGGCATGGCGAGCAGGTGCGCGGCGGGGGTGCCCACGACGTCCCGCGCCGCGTACCCGAGGAACGCTTCGGCGCCGCGGGTCCAGCCGACCACGACGCCGTGTGCCGATATGACCGCAGCCGCGTCGGTGGAGGCGTCGAAGAGATCACCCGGTCCCCGCGGCGTGGCTGCGGCGAAGCCCTCTGGCGCAGATTCCATCAGTTCCACCCATACACCACTATGAGTGTTTCTCCCTTGATACGCATGGATACAGCGGGAGGTGCGGATCCGCCCGACGCGGCGCCGTGCGGTTGGGCGGGGCCGGGGCCGGAGGGACCATGGAGGCAACGGACCGTGGAAGCACCGGCCGTCGGCGCCTGTGCGGCCCGCCCGGCCGGTGGAGGTGAACCCGGCATGGCAGTGGACTCCTACGAAACCGGCCACGAGGAACACGGCGACGAGCCGCCCCGGCCGACCGGGCTGCTGGACGTGCTGAGTGTGGCCGCGGTGGCGCTGGACACCCGCGGCCGTATCGTCTTCTGGACCCCGCAGGCCGAGGAGCTCTTCGGCTACTCCGCGGAGGAGGCCCTCGGCACTTCGGCGGCGCGCCTGCTCGTGCACCCGGAGCATCTGCAGGCCGTGGTGAGTCTGTTCACCGAGGTGCTGGAGACGGGCCGGGGCTGGGCCGGCGCGTTCCCGGTCCGGCACAAGGACGGCAGCAGCCGGCTGACCGAGTTCCGCACCATGCGGCTGCTGGACGACCTCGGGGACGTCTACGCCCTGGGCATCGCGGCCGACCACACCCTGCTCCAGCGCGTCGAGACCGATCTGGCCCTGTGCGAGCGGCTGATCAGCCAGTCCCCCATCGGCCTGGCCCTCCTGGACCCGGATCTGCGGTACCTCCTGGTCAACCCGGCGCTGGAGCGGATCGACGGCACGCTCGCCGAGGACCACATCGGCCGCAGCCTGAGGGAGACCCTGCCCTTCCCGGACGTCGACACCGTCGAGTCCGCGCTCCGTCAGGTGCTCACCACAGGCACGCCCCTGCTGGACCAGTACCACGTCGGCCGACCGCCGGCCGACCCCGGCCACGAGCACGCCTGGTCGCTGTCCTTCTACCGGCTGGAGGATCCCGGAGGCCGGGTGCTGGGCGCGGCCGTGTCGGTCGTCGACGTCACCGAGCGGCACCGCGCGGCCGCCGAGGCCGACCGGGCGCGGCGGCGCCTGGCGCTCATCGCGGACGCCTCCGCGCGGGTCGGCACCGCGCTGGATGTGGAACAGACCGCCCATGAACTGGCGGAGATCACGGCGCCGGCGCTCGCCGACGTGGTCGCCGTGGACGTCCTCGACTCGGCCCTGTCCTGCCGTCGTATGCGCAGACCGGACAACGGCCCGGAAATCTTCCGCGCCCTCGCCCTGAAGGCGGCGCACCCCACCGTCGCCCTGCGTGCCGCCGACGCGCCCGGAGACATCGCCTCCTACGAGGGCGACCGCCTGGTCACCCTGTGCGTCCACACCGGGCGGCCGGTCCTGGTACGGCATGTCGGTCCGCACGATCTGCCGCGCATCGCCCGGGACGCCGCGGCCGGCGCCCT
The DNA here is from genome assembly GCF_042891825.1 of Streptomyces sp. NPDC001852. NCBI lineage: Bacteria > Bacillati > Actinomycetota > Actinomycetes > Kitasatosporales > Streptomycetaceae > Streptomyces > Streptomyces sp. NPDC001852. The sequence goes on along the minus strand of NZ_JBIATN010000019.1, from coordinate 87,397 downwards.
GCTCGCCCAGGCCGGGGTCCACTCGTATCTCGCCGTGCCACTGATCGCCCACGGCGAGGTGCTCGGCGCCCTCGATCTCAAGCGGACCCGCAATCCGGCGCCGTTCGACGAGGACGACGTCGTCCTGGCCACCGAGCTCGCCGGCCGGGCCGCGGTGGCCATCGACAACGCCCGCTGGTTCCAGAGCGTCCGCAACACCGCGCTCACCCTGCAGCGCAGTCTCCTGCCCGAGCACGCGGCGCACCACACGGGGCTGGAACTCGCCTCCCGCTACCAGCCCGCACTGGCCACCAGCGAGGTCGGCGGCGACTGGTACGACGTCATCCCGCTGACCGGCGAGAAGACCGCCCTGGTGGTGGGTGACGTCATGGGCAACGGCATCGACGCGGCCGCCACCATGGGCCGGCTGCGCACCGCCACCTGCGCCTATGCCGACCTCGACCTCGCCCCCGGCGCGGTGCTCCAGCACCTGGACAAGATCACCTGCGACCTGGAGCACTACATCGTCACCTGCCTGTACGCGGTGTACGACCCGGGCACCGGGCAGTGCAGCGTCGCCAACGCCGGACACATGCCGCCCGCGCTCGCGCGGCCCGGCGACCCGCCGAGGCTCCTGGAGCTGCCGACGGCGGCACCACTCGGCGTCGGCGGCGTCCGGTTCGAGACCACGGCGGTCGCCCTGCGCCCCGGTGATGTGCTGGTCCTCTACACCGACGGCCTGGTGGAGACCCGTCAGCACGCCATCGACGACCGGCTGAACGCCCTGCTGGGCCTCCTGGACGAGCCGCGCCGGCCGCTGGAGGAGACCTGCGACGTCCTGCTGTACGGCCTGCGCCATCCCGACGACCACGACGACGTGGCCCTGCTCATCGCCCGGGCGCTGTAGGCCCTCCCGCACGGCGTGGTGCTCGGGGCGCCCGACGCCCTACTGCGCCGCCGGCTCCCCCGAAGCGGCCGTGGCCGACCGGTCGGCGGACCCGCGCACGAGCAGCAGGAGGGCGTCGACCAGGTCGTCCGCGGGGCTGCCCGTGGCCAGACGCCGCAGTTGCAGGCCCATGACCAGGGCGACCGTCGTGGCGGCCAGACGCTCGGCGTCGGGGACGCCCAGCGCGGTGAGGATGCGGGCGGCGAGCAGGTCGTAGGCCCGGAAGGCCTCGGCGGCCGCCTCGCGCAGGCGCTCGTCGCGCCCGGCGTGCAGGTACAGCTCGAAGGGTGCGAGATGGGCGCTGTCCAGCGCCGAGCCGCAGGCCACCTGGCCGGCCAGCGACGCCGCGTCCTCGACGTCCAGGCCCTCCGTCTGGCACTGGTCCGCCAGTTCGGTGAAGTGCCGGGCCTCCTGGCGCACGAAGTGCAGCAGGCTCTCCCGCAGCAGCTCGTGCTGGGTCTCGAAGTGGTAGGTCACCGAACCGAGGGACACGCCCGCTTCCTTGGCGATCCGCCGGTTGGTGACCGCCGCGACTCCGTCCTCGCCGATGATCTGCAGGACGGCGGTGATGATGCGCTGGCGCATCGGGGCGGAGGGGGCGGCATCAGGCATGACGTGCATTCTTCCATCACCGGGGGGGCCGCTCCTGTGGACAGGGCCGCTCGACCTCCCTATTGTTCGTTCGAACGAACAGGGACTGGAGGTCGTCGTGCACATTGCCGGGTCAACCGTTCTGCTCACCGGGGTCACCGGCGGCATCGGCGGCGCGCTCGCCGCCGAACTGGCCGCCCGCGGCGCCCGTCTGGTGCTCACCGGCCGCCGGGTCGAGGCACTCGAACCGCTCGCCGAACGCTACGGCGCCCGGATCGTCGCCGCCGATCTGGCCGACCCCGACGATGTGCGGCGGCTGGCCGAGGAGGCCGCCGGCACGGACATCCTCCTCGCCAATGCGGCGCTGCCCTCCAGCGGCGATGTGCTCGACTACACGCCGGAGCAGATCGACCGCGCCCTGGCCGTGAACCTGCGGGCCCCGGCGATGCTCGCCCGGCTGCTCGCTCCGGGCATGGTGGCCGCCGGGCGCGGTCACATCTGCTTCGTCGGGTCGCTGTCCGGCATGGCCGCCACCAAGTCGTCGTCCCTGTACACCGCGACGAAGTTCGGGCTGCGCGGATTCTCGCTGGCCTTCCGCCAGGATCTGCACGGCACGGGCGTCGGGGTCTCGATCGTCCAGCCGGGTTTCGTACGCGACCTGGGCATGTTCGCGAAGACGGGCTCGGCGACGCCCGGCAGGGTCCGCACCGTCTCGCCCGCGCAGGTCTGCAAGGGCGTGACGCGGGCGATCGAACGCGATCTCGCCGAGGTCAACGTGGCACCGCCCGAGTTGCGCTTCCTCACCAAGGTCGCCTCGCAGTTCCCGGGGTTCGCGGAGCGGGTGCAGCGGCTGGCCGGCGCGGAGCCGACGGTGAAGGCGATCGTGGCCGCCCAGCGCTCGAGCCGCTGAGGTGCCCCATTCCGGGGTCCACCTCCGGTGCGGGCGCCGCGACACCATTCCGCTTGTCATGCACACCCGCGCTGTGGCAGGCTCAAGCGAGATCAACAGCGCATCGACCACTCGACACGAAGGACTGAGGTCCATGGTTCCGGCGTCCCCCAGCGGCCGCCGCGGGTACTGAGCCGCCGCCCGACGGCAGCGTCCATCAGCACCCTTCGCGTCTCCTCACGGCGGCCCGACGACGCGGTGTCCAGCACACCGCCCGCCTCCTCGCAGAGGCCGTTCCCCTGCACCAGCCCACACCGTGAGGTCTTTCATCGTGCGCACCGATGTCCAGAGCTTTGCCGTCGCCCACCTCCTGCGCCGCCCGGCGGCGCGTGAAGTCGGCGGCTTCGTCGTGGGGTTCGACCCCTCGACCACCAGCCCGTACGTCAACTACGCCACCCCCTTTCCCGGCGCCGAGCCCACCGACCGGGACATCGCCGACCTGATCGCCGCGTTCCGCGAGCGCGGGCTCAAGCCCCGGCTGGAGTTCGCCCCGGATTCCGCCCCCGCCGTGGAACCCGCGCTGCGCCGGGCCGGTTTCGGCACGGAGGCGGTGCACGAGTACCTGGTCTGCACGCCGGCGACGCTGGCCGTGCCCCGCTCCGGAAACGGCACGGCGAGCCCGGTCGGCGTGGAAGCCCCGGCTTCGCAGGCCGACTACACCGCCCTCGACATCGCGCTGTCCGAGGCCTTCGGCGGCGAGTGGGAGCCCTCCCCGGAAGGCGCGGCACGGTTGCGGCGCACCGAGGAGGGCGGCGGAGCCGTCCGGTTCGTCCGGGCCTCTGGCGGAGGCTGCGCCGGCGGCGCGCTCTGCTCGGCACCCGCCGAGGGCACGGCGGAGCTGGCGGGCGTGGGCACGCTTCCCGCGTACCGGGGGCGTGGCATCGCCGGCGCGGTCACCGCGACCCTGGCCGGGACCATGTTCGGCCGGGGAGCGCGGTCCGTGTGGCTGGAGTACTCGGGAGAGGGCTCCCGACGTGTGTACGAGAGGGTCGGCTTCCGGCCCGGCGGCACGCGACTGTACGTCTCACTGGACGCGTGACCTCCCGGGCCGGCGGGCCCGTGCCCTCGCGGCGTCCGAGGTCCGGCGTCAGTCTTCGCCGGGCAGAGGGTTGTCCTTGACGAACCGGCGGATCTCCTCCGTGAGCGCCGCCGGGTTGTCCAGCTGGACCAGGGTTCGGGCGTCGGGGATCTCCACATAGCGCGCGTTCGGCAGCAGTTCGGCCAGGCGCCGGCCCGTCGCGGGCGGCATCATGCGGTCCTCGGCGCCCCAGGCGACCAGCGCCGGGCGGGCGAAGCCAGTCAGGTTCCGGGCGGCTTCCAGATAGCAGTCCTTCCGGGTCGTACGGAGGAACTTGGCGAAGTCCCGGCGGATGTGGCGGTTCGTCAGCAACGGGCCGTACCAGCGTGCGACGAGTTCCTTCGGCAGCCGCCTCTTCGCCATTCCGCCGAGCGAGGTCTGCATGCGGGCGAGGAAGGGGAAGCGGAAGGACTGCAGGAGGAGGAACACGCCACCGGGGATCCTGCAGGCCGCGTACAGGGTGCGGCCCTGGATGCCGGGCGGGTAGTTGTCCAGGGCCTCGCACGAGGTCAGGACGAGCCGGGCGATGCGTTCGTCCCGTACGCCGACGAGGAGTTGGGCCGTACCGGTGTCGTTCTGGACGAGGGTGACGTCCCGCAGGTCCAGGCGGGCCATGAACTCGGCCAGCAGGCGGGCGATGCCGTGCGCGGAGAGGTCCGCGTCCGGCCGCATGGGACGCCGGTGGCTGCCGAGGGGCAGCACGGGGACCAGGACACGGAAATCGGGGCGCAGGGCGGAGACGACGTCGGCCCAGACCGAGTCGTCGAAGCCGAGGCCGTGGGCGAGGACGACGGTGGGGCCGTCACCTCCGGTGTCCTGGTAGTCGATGGTTCCCGCGCTCAGCTCGATCTCCGCCATGCCCGTGCCTCCGCCCCGGTCGGCCGCTTGGACCGTCTCTCGGTCTCTCGGTAGATCGTTCTTGATAGATCGTTCTAGTGACACAATAAGCGCCGACCGCCCTTGGGCAACAGCGGCTCCCCGGAGGTACCACCGTGAGCGACGGCAAGGCCATCAGCACCCACGAGACCCGGCAGCGGATCGTGCACGCGGGCACCGAGCTGTTCCGGCGCTCGGGGTACACCGGCACGGGCATGAAACAGATCGCCGAGGCCGCCGAGGCGCCCTTCGGCTCGATCTACCACTTCTTCCCCGGCGGCAAGGCCCAGCTGGGCGAGGAGGTGATCCGCACCTCGGGGGCCGTCTATCTGGGGCTCATCACCACGCTCATGGAGCCGTACGAGGACCGGGTGGCGGCCACCGCCGACGCCTTCGCCGCAGCGGCCGGCACCCTCGCCGAACTGGACTTCGCCGACCCCTGTCCCATCGCGACGGTGGCGATGGAGGTCGCGAGCACCAACGACACGCTGCGGCGGGCCACTTCGGAGGTCTTCGACAGCTGGATCGGCCACCTCGCCGCCTACTACGCCCAGGGAGGCATCCCCGGGCCCGCCGCCCGGGAGACGGCGAGCTCGGTCGTCGCCCTGCTGGAGGGTGCCTTCATGCTGGGCCGGGCCGCGCGCAGCACCGAACCGGTACGGGCCGCCGGCGCGGCGGCCGCGGCGATCGTACGAGCGGCGCTGGCCGGGAGATGATCCGGCGTGGCCGTCAGGTCCGCCGGCTCTGCCGGCTCCTCCCGCTCCCCCGGCAGAGGTCGCGGAGCGGGGCGATCCCGGTTCCGTGGTCCAGCACGTCGGGTGATGCGAGCAGCCGGTTGTAGGCGGCGGCGAGGTTGCCGTCCCGCTCGCCGGCCGGCACCTGTGACCGGAACTCGGCGAAGGCGTCCGGGAAGATCCGGGGGGTACCGGGTGTGCGTACGGTCCGATCTCCGGATAGAGGTCCATCCGCGCACCGTAGAGCCTCCGACCGGTCCCGTCGGTGGCCGAGGACCGGCCGGCTCTACTCCAGGGGCACCCCCTGCAGTTGCACGTTTCTCCGCGGTGTCCTTCGCCCCTCCGGTGCCGTTGTCCCGGGTAGTGCTCTGTCGCGAAAGCGCCCCGGAATTGTCCGTGATCGGTAACAGCCGGATCCCGCGATCAACCCTGGCCGTCCTGACAGGTGCACGGAACGCGGATGCACAAGAGCACAGGGACACGCACGGAACGGGGCGGGGTATGGCGCGGCACGGTGGGCGGGGTTGGTACGGCCGGATGGTCGCGGCGGCGGTCGGGGTCACCGCGGTGGCGGCCGCCACATCGGTGTGGAGCGCGCAGGCCGGCCAGCCGGGCGGCGGCGGTTCGGCCGGGGCGGGTGCCCCGGCCCGGCACGCCGCGCCGAAGACGGTCGCCGTGTCCGCCGACATCGTCCACGCCTCGGACGGGGGCGAGCACGCGGTCAACATCACCATCGACGACGGCCCGGACCCCGTCTGGACCCCGCAGGTGCTCCAAGTGCTGCGCGAGAACGGCGTGAAGGCGACGTTCTGCATGATCGGCCCGCTGGCCCAGGCGCACCCGGAGCTGGTCCGGCAGGTGGTGGCGGCCGGGCACCGGCTGTGCGACCACACGGTGTCGCACGACACCACGATGGACAAGAAGTCCGAGGCCTACCAGTCGCACGAGGTACTGGAGGCGCAACGGCAGATCACCCAGGCGTCCGGCGGGGTGCAGCCGATGTACTACCGGGCTCCGGGCGGCGCCTTCACCCCGTACAGCCGGCACCTGGCGGCCTCGCACGGGATGCGTCCGCTCGGCTGGAACGTGGACTCCAAGGACTTCGAGCGGCCTGGCACGGCCACCATCGTCGCCACGGTCCAGCGGGAGGTGACCAACGGGCCGACGATCCTCTTCCACGACGCGGGCGGCGACCGCTCGCAGACGGTGGCGGCGCTGCGCACCCTGCTGCCGTGGCTGAAGCAGCAGGGCTACTCCTTCGGTTTCCCGGTGCGCTGAACGAGCCTGCCCCGGTGATCACCGGCAGTTTCCGGCCAACCCCCGGTGAACCCCGGGGGAAATCTGGGCCATCGAAGTCCTGGGACGGCCCTTCGCATCCGGAGGCGTGCCTACCATGAGGCCGCTGCGTACTACGTCGTCCCGGAAAGGCTCGCCATGCCGTTGCCTCGCCTCGGCACGCGGTCCGCTCGTCTCCGGACGGCGCCCGCCGTGTTCGTCGCCCTCGCCGCGGCCCTCGCGGGCACGCTGCTGGCGTGTTCGCTCGGCGGCCCGCGCCACGGCCGGGCCGCCGGCGCCCCGTCGGCGCACGTCGTCGTCGATGTGTCGGAGAGCCGCTGCGGCCGCGGCTGGACCCGGCCCGAGCCCGGGGTGCGGACCTTCGACCTGCACAACTCCTCCGACGGCGCCGCCGAGGTCTACCTGGAGGACCCGGGCAGCCAGGTGGTGTACGGCGAGGTGGAGGGCATCGGGCCCGGTACGACACGGCAGTTGACGGTCCGGCTGGGCCGGGGGACGTACGCCTTCAAGTGCGTGCCCGACGACGCCGACGCCGTCACCGGCCCCACCGTGCACATCACCGGCGGACAGCCCGGCCCGGGCGCCGCCCCGCTCTCGGAGCACGACCTGATCCCGCCCGCCCTCGCCTACCAGAAGTGGGTCGGCGGCGGACTCGACGAGGTCGTCCGGCTGACGACGCGGCTCAGGGACGCGATCGACCGGGGTGACCTCGTGGCCGCGCGGACGGCCTGGCTGCCCGCGCATCTGGAGTACGAGCGGCTGGGCGCGGCGTACGACGCCTTCGGCGACGCTGACGCGGCGATCAACGGCACCGACGCCGGACTGCCCGGCGGGGTGCACGACAAGGACTTCGCCGGGTTCCACCGCGTCGAGTACGGGCTGTGGCACGGTGAGTCGGCCGCCGGGCTGCGCGATCCGGCGGCGGCTTTGCTGAAGGCGGTGACCGGGCTGCGGGACGCCTGGTCGCAGACCCGTATGGACCCCGCCCAGCTGGGCCTGCGCGCGCACGAGATCCTGGAGAACACCGTGCAGTTCGAGCTGACCGGCCGCACCGACTACGGCAGCGGCAGCAACCTCGCCACCGCGCGCGCCAATCTCGACGGCACCCGCGAGGTCCTGTCCCGGCTCAGGCCCCTGCTGGCGACCCGGTACGCCGGACTTCCCGAACTCCAGAGGGAGTTGGACCGCGCCGGGCGGACCCTGGACGGGTTCCACCGGGACGGTTCCTGGACCGCGCTGGACCGTCTCACCCGCGCCCAGCGGGAGGACGTGAACGCGGTGCTCGGTGACCTGGTCGAGCGCCTGGCATCGGTGGCCACCCTGTGCGACCCCCGGAGGACCGTGTGAGCGAGCGTGCCCTCACCGCCGAAGGACCCGACGGCCTGGGCCGGCGCGGCTTCCTGCGCGGCGCCGCCCTGACGGGGGCCGGCCTCGCCACCAGCGCCGCCGCCCCCGCGCGGACACCGGCGGCCACCCCGGCGTCCGTCGCCCCGTTCCACGGCCTCCACCAGGCCTCGGCCATCGCGGCCCCCCGCCGCACCTGCGTGTTCGCCTCCCTCGACGTGACCGCCGGGAGCCGCGCCGAGCTCACCGACCTGCTGCGCGCGCTCACCGACCGGGCCCGCTTCCTGACCTCGGGCGGTACCCCGTCCCCGGTGGGCATCACCGGCCCGCCCGCCGACTCGGGTGTCCTCGGCGACCGGCTGCCCGCCGGTCAACTCGCCGTGACGGTCGGCGTCGGCGCCTCGCTCTTCGACGACCGGTTCGGGCTGGCCGCACTCAGGCCCCGGCGGCTGACCGCGATGCCCGCCTTCCCCGACGACGACCTGCGGGCCGACTGGTGCCACGGCGACCTCAGCCTCCAACTGCACGCCGACGAGCCCGACACCGCCCTGCACGCGCTGCGCGACATCGCCCGGCACACCCGGGGCGCCGCTCAGGTCCGCTGGCGCCTCGACGGCTTCTCCAGCCCGCCCCGCCCCTCCGGCACCCCGCGCAACCTGATGGGGTTCAAGGACGGCACCGCGAACCCGGACGCCACCAGCGCCCGGGAGATGGACCGCCTGGTGTGGGTGGGCAGGGGCATGGGCGAGCCGGACTGGACGGTCGGCGGCAGCTACCAGGTCGTACGCCTGATCCGGATGCTGGTGGAGTTCTGGGACCGGGTCTCGCTCGGCGAGCAGGAGCGGATGTTCGGCCGCGCCCGCTCCTCCGGAGCGCCGCTGGACGGCGACCACGAGCACGACACGCCGAAGTACGCCGACGATCCCAAGGGTGACGTCATCCCGCTGGACGCGCACATCCGGCTCGCCAACCCACGCACCCCGGCCACCGCGGACCAGCGTCTGCTGCGCCGCGCGTACAACTACGACCGGGGTATGGACGCCAACGGCAACCTCGACATGGGCCTGCTGTTCACCTGCTACCAGCAGGACCTGAAGCGGCAGTTCGAGACGGTGCAGCACCGCCTGGCGGGTGAGCCGCTGACGGACTACATCAGCCCGTTCGGCGGTGGCTACTTCTTCGCGCTGCCCGGTGTACGGGACGCCTCGGACTGGTACGGTCGCGCCCTGTTCGGCTGAACCTGTCCGGACAACTCGGCGGCCGGCCGGGTCAACACACCGTCAAGATTTGCCCCAGCTTCCCTGACTCGGTGTTCACCCGCAGGCCATCATGGCTCCGCCGACGCGTCCGGCAACAGGCGCAGCATCCCTGCTCGTACGACGCACAGACGTTCAGTCCGGAGGGGTAGACCACCATGGCCAGCAGAGGAAGACGAGCCGCACTGCGGACTCTCGGCGCGCTCGCGGGAGCCGTCGCGCTGACCGCACTCGGCAGCAACGCGCCCGGCTGGGCGGCCGTGTCCGCGGGCCAGGCCTCGACGACCACGCCGATCAAGCACGTCGTCGTGCTCTTCGACGAGAACATCTCCTTCGACCACTACTTCGCCACGTACCCGAAGGCCGCCAACACCGACGGCACGAAGTTCACCGCGTCGAAGAAGACCCCGAAGGACATCGACACCCTCGCGCACGCCGGGCTGCTGAAGAACAACCCGAACCAGTACGCGCCGAAGCGGCTGTCCCCGTCCCAGGCGATGACCTGCGACCAGAACCATTCCTACGGGCCGGAGCAGTACGCCTACAACGGCGGCAAGGCCGACCAGTTCGTGCAGAACACCGAGGTCGACAAGTGCAGCGGCGGCCTGTTCGGCGAGCCCGGCCTGGTCATGGACTACTACGACGGCAACACCGTCACCGCGCTGTGGAACTACGCCCAGCACTACTCCCTGAGTGACCGCTCGTTCAGCTCGAACTACGGTCCCTCCACGCCCGGCGCGCTGAACCTGATCTCCGGCAACACGCACGGCGTGATCTCCATGGACCCGTCCACCGGCACCGAGAACCCCAAGCAGACCTCGACGCCGGACGCCTACGCGGTCAAGTCCCCGGACGCCAAGGGCGTGGGCACGGTCATCAACGACCCCGACCCGGCCTACGACGACTGCTCCGGCAAGGACCACACGAGCAGCAACGCGCTGGCGTCGATGCAGGGCAGGAACATCGGTGACCTGCTCAACGCCAAGAAGGTGAGCTGGGGCTGGTTCCAGGGCGGCTTCCGTCCGTCGACCGCGTGGAACGGCACGTCCGGCTCGTACGCCAAGTGCGACACCACGCACACCAACATGGGCGGCGCCGCGGTGGCGGACTACAGCCCGCACCACAACCCGTTCTCCTACTACAAGTCGACGGCGAACCCGCACCACCTGGCGCCGAAGAGCGTCTCGGAGATCGGCCACAACGGCCGGGCCAACCACAACTACGACCTGACCGACTTCTCCGCCGCGCTCAAGGCGGGCAAGCTGCCGGCGGTGAGCTTCCTCAAGGCCGGTGAGTACCAGGACGGCCACGCCGGCTACTCCGACCCGGTCGACGAGCAGCACTTCCTGGTCGACGAGATCAACGCGATCCAGAGCTCGCCGCAGTGGAAGTCCACCGCGATCGTGATCGCCTACGACGACTCCGACGGCTGGTACGACCACGCCTACGTCGCCCCCAGGAACGGCTCGACCGACACCTCCCTCGGCTCCAACGGCAAGGCCACCGACAGCCCGGCCTGCCAGAACGGCCCGAAGGCGTCCGGCGGTTACGCCGACCGCTGCGGCCCCGGCACCCGCCAGCCGCTGCTCGTCGTCTCGCCGTACAGCAAGGTCAACAAGGTCGACCACACCCTGACCGACCAGGCGTCCATCACCCGGTTCATCGAGGACAACTGGTGCACCGGCCGCATCGGCGACCACTCCTTCGACGCCACGGCCGGCTCCCTCGCGGGCATGTTCGACTTCCGGCACCCGAACAACAGGCAGGTGCTGCTGAACTCCGACGGCTCGGTCCGGCACGTCGGCCCGATCCAGCACATCGCCCCGGTGTCCACCAGCATCACCCCGGGCCCGGCGATGCAGAACACGGCCGCGACGACGGACGCCTCCGGCTTCCCGACGCTCCCGGTCGGCCTCGGGGCGGGTGCCCTGCTGGCCGCGGGTGCGACCGGCACGTACCTGACGCTGCGCCGCAAGCAGCGGGCCTGATCCCGCAGTCCGGCACACGCGCCCCCGGTCGGTGACCGGGGGCGCGTTCGCGTGTCCCGGCCAGGGCGCAGAACCACCGACGAAACGGGTGGCCGGATCGCCGGCCGTGATGTTGAAATGGCGCGGTGCAACGTGAGTTCTCGATCGTCGTGGACCGGAGCAACCACCAGTACGCGCCGACCCCGTGGGAGCAGGAGTCGTGGCGGGCCTCGGCCCTCGACTGGGTGGCGGAGCAGCTCGCCTCCCACGGCCTGCGGCCGGACGGTGAGCTGAGGGTGCGGCTGCGGCCGTGGTCGGTGCTGGTGCGGGTGCCGGTCGAGGGCCGGGATGCCGTCTGGTTCAAGGCGAATCCGCCGGCCAGCGCCTTCGAGGGCCCGCTGACCGCCGCACTGGCCCGCTGGGTGCCTGAGCACGTCCTGCAGCCGCTGGCCGTCGACGCCGAGCGCGCCTGGGTCCTGCTGCCCGACGGAGGAGAGCTGTTCCGCGATGTGCTCGCCCGGGAGGCGGTCGAGCCGCGGACCTGGGAGGAACTGCTGCGCCAGTACGCGAGCCTGCAGCGGGCCCTCACTGCGCACGCGCGCGAGATCGAGCGGCTCGGGGTGCCCGCCCCCCGGACCACCGGCCTGCCCGAGGCCTTCGACGAGCTGCTCACGAGGAACACCGCCCTGCGCCCGGAGGCACGCGAGCGGCTGGAGCGGCTGCGGCCCCGGCTCACGGACTGGTGCGCCGAACTCGCCTCCCTCGGCGTCGAGGACACCCTCGACCACGCGGACCTGCACGACGGCCAGCTGTTCCGTCCGGCACCGGGCCGGTTCACCTTCTTCGACTGGGGCGACGCGGTCGTCTCGCACCCGTTCTGCAGCCTGCGCGTCCCCGCCGAGAAGGCTCGCGCACGGTACGGGCCGCAGGTCCTGACCCGGCTGCTCGACGCCTACCTGGAGCCCTGGACGGGCACCGGCCGCGCGCCCGCGGAGCTGCGCCGCGCCGCACACCTCGCCTGGCGCCTGAGCGTCCTGGGCCGCGCCGCGTCCTGGGGCCGCACGTTTCCCGGCCCCTCGGGCACCGTCCCGGGCGCCGAGCAGAGCTCCGAGTCCCTGCTGGCGATCTTCGACGACCCGCCGTTCCCCTAGCCCACCGTGTCGTACGGCGGACACTGGGCCGTATGACCCGCACTCCGCCGCCCGCCGCTCCCCCGCCCGGTCGCCGTGCCGTGCTGGCAGCCCTCACCGGTGCCGCGCTCGGCGCGGCGGGCTGTACCGGCCGTACGGCCCCGGGCGCGCACCCGTCCCGTACGACCACGCCCACGCACGCGTCCCAGGAGCCCCCAGCCGGCACCGGATCGCCGTCGCCCTCTCCCGCGCTGCCGCGCACCACTCCTTGGCGGCCCACGTCCGCCGAGGTCCAGCCGGCCGCGAAGCTGCGCGCCGTGCGGCTGGTGGAGGCGATCGGCGCCTGGGCCGCGGGGCAGGGCGGCGCGGCAGCGGCCCGGGCGAGGGTCGCGGCGCTCGGGCTGCCGACGGCCCTCGTGGGGCAGGCAGGGCCTCTGCTGCCGACGGCCGACCAGACGGCGCTGCAGGTCGTGGACGCGCAGTACGGCGGGATCCTGTCCCGCTCGGCCAGCGTGCTGGTGGTGTGCCGGCAGTGGACCCGGCGCGCCGGCACGGTGAGCGCCGGCGGGACGACGGTCGACGTGCGCCTGTCCCGGTCGGCCTCCGGCTGGACGGTCGACGCCCTGCACCCGGCCCAGCCCGGACCGGCCGCCCGGTTCCTGGCGCCGGACGTCCGGAGCGTCCTGTCGGACGACCGCATCGTGCTGCCGCCCGCCGCCGTGGCGGATCTGCGCAGTGGCCGGGTGCACACCAGTGTGGCGCGGGCGATGCTCGGGCTGGCGCGGACGTACCGGCTGGAGGTGAGCGTGGTCCGCTCCGGGCATCCCCTGGACGTGTTCGGCACCAGCCGCCCCAGCGACCACCCGCGGGGCCGGGCCTTCGACGTGTGGCGGATCGACGGCCACGCGGTCGTCGATCCGGCGACCTCGCGCGGCCTGATCGAGCGGTTCATGCGGGACGCGGCGGCTGCCGGGTCGTACAACGTGGGCGGCCCCGTGCTGCTGTCGGGCGGCAGTGCCGGTCAGTTCTTCAGCGACGCCACCCATCACGACCACGTGCACATCGGTTTCCGCACCTGACCGGACCCCACGGACGTCACCCGTTCGGCCGTACCGCCGGCGGCCCGGCCGGGCGTGCTCGCGCGGCCCGCCGACCGGTGTTCCCCCGCCGCTGCGGGTTGCGCCGACCGCGCGGGCGTCGGGACGCTGGAGCGAACACGCATCCGGGAGGCGCAGTGGCTCCAGGGCACGACACCACGTCGTCGGACGGCCTCGGCCGCCGGCGTTTCCTCACCCTGTCCGCAGGTCTGGGCCTCGGCACGGCCGCCGCCTGCACGGCGGCACCGCCGCACCCGCACTCCGCCCCGTCCCCCGACGGGCGGTTGCGGCCCGAGGCGGAACGGGACGCCCCGGGCACCGCCGACTGGCGTCTGGCCTCCACCGGCCCCCCGGACGCGGTGGCCGGCTACCCGGACCGGGTGAGCGTGACCCCGGGCGAGCAGTTCGGGCTGCATGTGTCGACCACCGCCGCCGCGTTCCGGGTGTCCGCGTTCCGGGTCGGCTGGTACGGCGGCAAGCAGGCCCGCCGGATATGGGCGTCCGGGCGCATACCCGGCCGCGCCCAGCCGGCGCCGCGCGTGCTGCCCGCCACCCGCACGGTGCGCGCCGACTGGCCGGTGACGCTGCCGGTGGACACCTCGGGCTGGCCGGAGGGCGCCTATCTGCTGCGGCTCGAGGCGGACACCGGCCACCAGCGGTACGTCCCGCTGATCGTCCGCTCCATCGACGGCACGGGCCGTACGGTCCTGCTGCACGCCCCGGCCACCTGGCAGGCGTACAACCGCTGGGGCGGCAGCAGCCTCTACAACGGCGTGTCCGGGGCGTACGCCACCCGCTCGCTCGCGGTGAGCTTCGACCGCCCCTACGACGGGGAAGGCGCCGAGAAGTTCCAGGTGTACGAGTGGGCGCTGGTGGTGCTGGCCGAGCGCCTCGGCATACCGCTCGCCTACACCACCGGCGTGGACGTGCACCGCGACCCCGCGGTGCTGCGCGGTGCGCACGCCGTCGTCTGCCTGGGGCACGACGAGTACTGGACGCCGGAGCAGCGGGCCCATGTGACCGCCGCCCGGGACGCCGGTACGAACATCGCCTTCCTCGGGGCGAACACCTGCTTCCGCCGCATACGGCTGGAGGCCGGGGAAGCCGCGGACGACCGTACCGTGGTCTGCTACAAGACCGCCTACCGCGCCGACCCCTGCTACGGCTCGCACCCGGCCCTGGTCACCACCGACTACCGTCTCCCGCCCGCCCCGGACCCCGAGTCCTCCCTGACCGGCGTGCTCTACGAGGGCTATCCGGTCGACGCTCCCTACCTCGTCCGGGCCGCCGACCACTGGCTGTACGAGGGCACCGGCGCACGCTCCGGCGACGGCTTCGCCCATCTCGTCGGCGTGGAGTACGACCGGATCACTCCCGGCGCCCCCACCCCCGGGCCGCTGGAGATCATCGCGCACTCCCCGCTGGTCTGTGAGGGACGGGCCAGCCACAGCGACTCGGCGTACTACACGGCCTCCAGCGGCGCCGGCGTGTTCGCGACCGGCACCATGCGCTGGGTGGAGGGCCTGGTGGCCGGGACGGGCCTGCTCGGGCGGGACCACGGGATGGACGCCCGTACCCGCGCGTTCGTCACCCGGACCACGGAGAACCTGCTGCGCACCTTCGCGAAGGGTCCCGCGGCCCGGCACGCCCCGCCGCCGCGCGCCAACGTGCGTGCGGTGTACGGGGCCTGAGGTCAGTCCGTCGCGGCGTGCCGTCCGCCCGCCCTCAGGTGGTCCCTGCGCGCGTTGTTGTAGATCCGCAGGAGATGTTTGGCGACGGCACAGGCCGCGCCGTCGGCATGGCACTGACGGCAGGTCCGCACGTGCTGCTCATAGGTGAGGCGCGCGTTTTCCAACGCGTCGTTGAGAGAGGACTCGGACATCTCGGCTTCTCCGGGCAGGGCGCGTCCAGGGACCGCACCAAGTTGACTGACTGG
Source organism: Streptomyces sp. NPDC001852 (assembly GCF_042891825.1). NCBI lineage: Bacteria > Bacillati > Actinomycetota > Actinomycetes > Kitasatosporales > Streptomycetaceae > Streptomyces > Streptomyces sp. NPDC001852. The sequence goes on along the minus strand of NZ_JBIATN010000019.1, from coordinate 72,218 downwards.
TAACCCGGAACAAAGCTGATCATGTTACTTGCGGTACTGGGAAACCCGTGCGGACGGCAACCGCTGAGCCCGGTCCGAGCGGCCCGCGGCTCGCCGGTCAGCGGCCGGCGTGCTTCAGGAGTGCGCGCGCATGGTTCAGGAAGGCGGCCAGCCCCACCTCGAAGGCGCGGTCGGCCCGGCCCTCGCCCACGGCGGCGAGCGCCTGCGCGAGATGCGGGGTGGCTATGCGGTCCGTCAGCTCCCACATCGTCTCCGGTGCGGCGAGATCGAGGGCGGAGCCGAGCACCAGGTTCTCCAGGGCGATGATCAGCGGCATGATCCCGGCCCGGTCGAAGCCGGCGTCGAGGAGAAGGCTCACCGCACGCTCGTACTGCTCCAGCACCCGCGGTGCGCGCACCGGTGAGGTCATGAGCAGGGGGATCGTCCGGGGGTGTGCGGCGAACGCGGCGCGGTAGGAGCGGGCCCAGGCCTGGACGGCCGTGTCCCAGGGGGTCAGTTCGAGGGTGCCCGGGTCGATCGCCTCGCAGACGCGCTCCCGCAGCAGTTCCACTATGCCGTCACGGCCGTCCACATGGTGGTACACCGAACCGGTCTGCACACCGAGCCGCCGGGCGATCTGCGGGACGCTGAAGTCGCCGGTCTCGTCGACCAGTTGCAGTGCCGTGCTGGTGATGCGCTCGCGGTCGAGGAGCGGTGTGCGCGGCCGTCCCATGGTCAGCGTTCTCCCTGAGGTCTTCCCGGATGCTCAACGGCAGGTTACATTGCGAAAACCGAAAGCCTTTAGGTTTACGGCTCCGGGCGCCCGCCATCCCTCCCGTGTGCCCGGAGACACCGGCACGGTCCGCCCACCCCGGCTTCCCCCCTGCCGACGCCCGCGAACCCGGCTGCCCCACCACCGGGCCCCCTCCCCTCCGCCGCCAGAAGGGCTCCCCCGTATGTCCGTGTCCCCCGCCGAGCCACCGGAGCAGCGAGCGCCGTCCGGCGCGGCCACCCTCCGGTCCGGCTCCCTCGGCACCGCCGACATCGCCTTCTTCGTCGTCTCCGCCGCCGCCCCCCTGACCGTCATGGCCGGGGTCGCACCGCTCGCGATCCTGCTGGGCGGCATCGGCGCGCCCGTCGGCTATCTCCTGGCCGGCCTGACCCTCGCCGTCTTCGCCGTCGGCTTCACCACCATGAGCCGCCATGTGACCAGCGGCGGCGCGTTCTACGCCTACATCACCCGCGGCCTCGGCCGCCCGGTCGGCATCGGCGCCGCCCTGCTGGCGCTGATCGGCTACAACGGCATGGAGATCGGCGTCTACGGCCTGATCGCCACCACCACCCGGGACACCCTGCACACCCTCTTCGGCGTCGACGTGCCCTGGCTGCCCGTCTCCCTGGCCGGCCTGCTGCTGATCGGCTACGGCGGCTTCCGCTCGATCGACTTCGGCGCGAAGGTCCTCGGTGTCCTGCTCGTCTGCGAGACCGGCATACTCGTGCTGCTCGCCGGCGGGGTGCTGGTGAAGGGCGGCGCCCGCGGGCTGTCCGCGGCGTCCCTGGCTCCGGCCCATGTGCTCGTGCCCGGCATGGCGGCCGTCCTCGCCTTCGCCTTCGCCGCGTTCACCGGATTCGAGTCGACCGTCATCTACCGCCGCGAGGCCCGCGACCCCGGGCGCACGGTCCCGCGCGCCACCTATCTGGCCGTCGGATTCCTCGGCCTGTTCTACGCGTTCGTCGTCTGGATCGCCGTCCAGGCGTTCGGCGACGACCAGGTGGTACGCGCGGCCGCCAAGGATCCTGCGGGCCTGTTCTTCACCGCGATCGGCACCTATGTGGGCGGCTGGGCCGCCGACCTGATGCACGTCTTCATCGTCACCAGCGTCATCGCCTCCCTCCTCGCCTTCCACAACGCCATCAACCGCTATGTCCTCGCTCTCGCCGAGGAGGGCGTGCTGCCCCGCCGACTCGGCCGGATCCACCCGCGCCACCGCTCCCCCTATGTCGCCGGCATCGCCCAGACCGTCCTCGGCGCCGTCGTCGTCCTCGCGTTCTGGGCCGCGCACGCCGACCCGTACCAGCAGCTTCTGCTGTGGGTGAACACCCCGGGCATGATCGGCCTGTTGCTGCTGCAACTGCTCGCCGCGATCGCCGTGCCGTGCTACTTCCGGCGGGTACGTCACAGCGAGGGGGCGGTGCGCACGGTGGTGACCCCAGTGCTCGCCACCGTCCTGCTGGCGACCGCGATCGCGCTGGTCGTGTCCCACATCGACCTGTTCACCGGTGCGTCCCCGACCGTGAACGTCCTGCTCGTCGTCGTGGCACCGATCGTCTTCGCGCTCGGCCTGCCGCTGGCCTGGTGGCTGCGCCGCTCCCGTCCGGAGGTGTACGCCCGGTTCGCCACGGAGCCCGGTGCGAGCGCCGGAACCGACGAGCACGCCGTTCCCGGCGAGGACACCGCACCGGCCGCCGTCACCGCGCCTGCCGAGTGACCCGAACGCCCCCTTTCCCCTACAGGAGTTGCCCCATGCCCGCTGCCGACCTCATCCTCGCCGGCGCCCAGGTCCGCACCCTCGACGCCGCCCGCCCCACCGCCTCCGCCGTCGCCGTGCACGACGGGGTGATCGTCGCGGTCGGCGGGGCGGACGACGTACGCGACTGGCGCGGTCCCGGCACCGAGGTCGTCGACCTGCGCGGCGCGTACCTCGTGCCCGGCCTGGTCGACTCGCACAGCCATCCGGTGTGGGGGCTGGACATGGCGACGGGCACGGACCTGTCGGGCGTGACGGACCTGGCCGGGCTGCGCGCGGCGCTCGCCGAGGCCGAGCGGATCGACGGCTGGGTCGTCGGCTACGGCCTGGACCACAACGCGTTCGAGAGCCGCCCCATCCACCACGACCTGGTGGCGGAGGTGCTCGGCGGCACACCGGCCTTCCTGCGCCTGTACGACGGCCACTCCGCCCTCGCCAACGCCGCCGCCCTCGCGGCCGCCGGGGTGACCGGCCCGCGTGCCTTCGCCCAGCACGCGGAGGTGGTGTGCGACGCCTCGGGCCGGCCCACCGGCCATCTGGTCGAGCACGCGGCGATGGACCTCGTGGCGGACGTCGTGCCCCGGCCGTCGTACACCGAACGGCGGGCCCGGTTGCTGGAGTTGCTGTCCGCGATGGCCGCGACGGGACTCACCGGGGCCCATGTGATGGACGGCGGCGACCTCGATCTGGTGCAGGCGGTGGCCGAGGAGACGGTCCTGCCCATGCGGCTGCGGTTCGCGCCGTGGTGCATGCCGGGTGCCGACGACGACGCGCTGCGGGAGCTGATCGAGCTGCAGGGCAGGGGCGGGCGCCACTGGCTGGTCGGCGGGGTCAAGTTCTTCATGGACGGCACCGTCGAGGGCGGCACGGCCTGGCTGGAGCACCCCGACTGCCATGGTCAGGGCACCGCCGCGTTCTGGCCGGATCCGCACGCCTACGCCGAGGCCGTCCGCACCCTGCACACGGCCGGCGTCCGTACCGCCACCCATGCCATCGGGGACGCGGCCGTACGGCATGTCCTGGACACCGTCGCCTCCCTCGGGCCGGGCGGGCGCGGCGCCCACCGGATCGAGCACATCGAGACCGCTCCGGACGAACTCCTGCCACGCTTCGCCGAGTTGGGGGTGGCGGCCTCCCTGCAGCCGCCGCACACCGGGTACACGCGCGACGACGGCGGCGACGAGTGGTCCCGCCGGCTGGGCGACGAGCGGGCCGCCCGGGCCTGGCGGCTGCGCGATCTGCGGGAAGCGGGCGCCACGCTCGCCCTCGGCTCGGACTGGCCCATCGCGCACTACGACGTCCGTGCCGTGCTGGCGACGGCCCGCCGGCCCAAGGGCGCCGCGGCCCGCCGGCCGGGCCTCACGCCGCTGCAGGCCCTGGAGGGCTGCACCAGCCACGCCGCGGCCGCCGCCGGCGAGTCCGAGGTGGGAGGCCGGATCGCGCCCGGCTGCCGCGCCGACCTCACCGCGCTGGCCGTCGACCCCGTGCACGCGCCCGGCGACGAACTCGCCGAGTCCCCGGTGGCGTTGACGGTCACCGGCGGGCACGTGGTGCACCGGGGCGCATGACGGGGCCCGTCAGCGGCGGGTCAACGCGCGGTCAGCGGCTCCTGCCACTGTTCTTCCTGTGACCGGCACGGGACACCGGATCCGGTCACAGGGAGAGGTGCCCGGAGTGGTTGATCGGGGACCAGCGAGCCCGGCTCACGGTCGGGCCCCTCAGGGGCCCACGCAGGTTCGAATCCTGCCCTCTCCGCTCGACTGCTCGACGCCGCGGACCTGGGGCTAGGATGGTCACGGCATCGCGTGCCGGTCACCGGCTGGGTGAGGCATGGAGGTGCCAGGACATGCCCTGGAGGCATTCCTTGTCGGTCGAGCTCAACCACACCATCGTTCATGCCCGGGACAACCGGGAGTCCGCCGAGTTCCTCACCGGACTGCTCGGTCTGGACATCACCGCGGAATGGGGCCCGTTCATCGCCGTCGCCCTGGCGAACGGAGTCACCCTGGACTTCGCCACCATCCCCGAGCAGCACATCACGCCCCAGCACTACGCTTTCCTGGTGTCCGAGGAGGAGTTCGACGCCGCGTACGCGCGGATCGTCGAGCGCGGCATCGAGCACTACGCCGACCCGCACCAGAAGCAGCCCGGCACGATCAACCACAACGACGGCGGCCGCGGCGTGTACTTCATGGACCCGGTCGGCCACGCCATGGAGCTGATCACCGTCCCCTACGGCGGCCGGCCTTCCTGACCGGCGCGCTTCACCTGCCGAATCCCTCCTTCTTGACGAGGTCGAGGAAGCGCGGCGTGCCCTCGGTGGTGCGCACGTCGAGAAAGGCGCGCGGATTCCCCTCGGTGACGGCCTCGCGCACGAGCGCGTGCGCGAGGTCGGCCCGGGAGGTGAACCGCCCGGGCAGCCGGCCGGGCGCCACCCGGTAGGCGCTGACCTCGCTCGTGTCGAAGAGGCCGGCCGGCCGGAGCACCGTCCAGTCGTGACCGCTCGCGCGCACGATCTCCTCCATGCGGCGCATGTCGTCGTAGACCGTGCGCCCGACGACCCGCACGAAGAAGGGTTCGAGCACCTTCCGGAAGAAGACGCCCTCGCCGGGTGCCGGCACGTCGAACAGGACGGTGGAGCTGACGCACACCAGACGCCGGACACCGTGCCGGGTCATGGCCCGGCTGATGTGGGTGAGGCCCGTCGAGTAGACGGCGACCGGAGCCCGGCCGTAGGGGACGCCGAGCGTGGAGATCACCGCGTCGTGGCCGGGGACGACACGGTCGACCGCCGCCCCGTCCAGGACGTCGGCCTCCGCGACCGTGAGGCGGGGGTGGTCGAGCGGGAAGGCGTCGGGGTGGCGGGTCACGGCGGTGACGGTGTGTCCGGCGGCGGTCGCCTGCTCGGTGACCTGCCGTCCGGTCGGCCCGTTCGCGCCGAAGACGACGAGTCGCATGGGCTGCTCCTTCGCTGCGTGGTGCTGCTGCCGTGGACCGAGAGGGCCGCGAAGGCGCCGAGTGTGACAGCGCGGTCGCAGGATGAGAGCCACGGCACACACCCGCCCCCCGATGTCACACTCCGGGGGCCCCGGCCCTCTGAGTGGGCAGACGTCGTGAGGAGATGCCATGGCCGACAACCGGACGCCCGCGGGGACGGACGCCGCCACCCAGGCGTTCCTCGACCACCGCGAGCTGCTGTTCGCGGTGGCGTACAACATGCTGGGCTCCGTCACCGACGCCGAGGACGTGCTGCAGGAGACCTGGCTCTCCTGGGCGGGACGTTCGGGTGCCGGGGACGCGGGACAGGCTGCGGAGATCGAGCATCCGCGGGCCTATCTGGTGCGGATCGCCGTGCGGCACGCGCTCGCGCGGCGGGCGCGCATCGCCCGGCGGCGCGAGACCTACGTCGGGCCATGGTTGCCGGAACCCCTCCTCACGGACGGCCCTGCCGGTCCGGCGGCCGGCGAGGACGCGGCCGAGGGCGCGGTGCGCGCCGAATCGGTGTCCCTGGCGATGCTGGTCGTGCTGGAGACCCTGACGCCGCTGGAGCGGGCGGTGTTCGTCCTGCACGAGGTGTTCGGCTACGCGCACACCGAGATCGCGGACATCCTCGGCCGCAGCCCCGCGGCCGTACGGCAGCTCGCGCACCGCGCCCGGTCCCATGTGCGCGCCCGGCGCCCCCGCTATCAGGCCCATCCCCGGGTCCGGCGGCAGGCGACGGAACGGTTCGTGGCCGCCGCGCTCGGCGGGGATCTCGGGGCGCTGCTGGAGATCCTTGCGCCTCAGGCCACGCTGTGGACGGACGGCGGCGGCAAGGCGCAGGCGGCACCACGGCCGATCCGCGGCCGGGACAAGGTGGCCCGGGCGCTGACCGGCTACGCCACGCGTACGGCGGCGGGGCTGGAGTTCCAGCACCGGGACGTCAACGGCGACGCGGCGGTGGTGGTGTTCGAGGACGGCGCCCCGCACGCGGTGATGGTCATGGACCTCGACCCGGACGGCGCGCAGGTCCGAGAGGTGTACCTGGTCACGAACCCGGACAAGCTCTCGGCGTTGGACCCGGGCGAGCCGCGTCCGAAGGTCTAGCGGCACGCGGGACGCCACCGCAGGGGGCGTCCCGCCGAGGTGCGCGCCCCTCACCCCGAGCGCGCATCTCACGCGGAACGCCGCGGAGAGGGCCGCGCGAGTCGCGGTGGAAGCCGCCGGGAGACCAGGGTGTCGCCGCGCAGACGCCGAACCCCGGGGACATCCCGGGCGCCCTGTTCCTCGCGGGCGGCACCCGGTGACCGCCGAGGGAGCCCCGGTCGCGGGCATCGGTGTCGCGGGGGCGCCCCCTCCGGCGACCTTGACGAGAAGTGCGCGCAGGCCGGCGCACCGGCGCTCGGGCACTGCGTCACCGAGGCCCCTCGCCACGCCGCGTGCCCGGAGTCGGCCGGCCGCCGGTCGCGTGCCGGTCAGGCCGGCTTCGCCGCCGAGACCGCGGTCGCGGTGACGGTGTTGTCGCACTCGGCGAACTCACCGTCCGACAGGGCAACTTGGTGCGCACCCGAGCCGGACAGGCCGACCACGAGCGTCGGGTAGACCGCGGGCTTGGCGCCGGAGACGCAGTAGCCGTCGCCCTCGCCCTCGACCTGGACGAAGGTCAGCTTCACCCAGGCCGTGCCGCCCGGCGCGAGGCGCACCGGCGAGGCGAGGCCCGTGGGGGTCACCTTCAGCGGTCTGTTGTGCTCGGGGGAACCGTTGCCCGCGCCGGCCACCGAGGGGTGGCCCTGCAGGACGCAGGCGTGTCCGGAGACGTTGGTGAACTCGATGAGCGCCGTGCCGGTGCCGGTGCCCACCCGGTTGTCGGGCCCCTGCAGGGCCGTCGCCCGCACGGCCGACACCGGACATCTCGAGGCCGAGCCGGCCGAGGTGTCGGACGCCGGGGAGACCGCGGCGCTCGGGGCCGTGGACCTACCGCCGGAGGATCCCGAGGTCGACGGCGGCGTGGCGGTGGGGCTCGCGGTGACGGCGGCGGTGGCGGAGGGAGTGCCGGCAGCCGGGGTCGGGGAGGACGCCTTGGCCGTCGCGTCACCGCCTCCCGATCCGCATGCCGTGAGCGACAGCGCGGCGGCGATCACTGCCGTCGCGGACGCGGCGAGGCGGATGGTGTTGTGGTGGTGCATGAGGTCCCCCGATTCCGGTGGTTCGACCGGCTCCTTGCCGGTGCTCGCCGAGGGAGACAGGGCCGGGGGACGCCGGGTTTCCGCTGTGGATCGGCTGTGACCGTTGTGGATCATCTGTGACAGTTCTGTGCGGGGCAGACCTGGACCCCGTACCACGAGGGCGTCCGGTCCGACCCGTGCGGGTCGGGCCGGACGCCTTCAGGGCCGTACTCAGACCAGGTCGAACCGGTCCAGGTTCATGACCTTGACCCAGGCGGCGACGAAGTCCTTCACGAACTTCTCCTTCGCGTCGTCGCTCGCGTAGACCTCGGCGAGGGCGCGCAGCTCGGAGTTGGAGCCGAAGACGAGGTCGGCGCGGCTGCCGGCCCACTTCAGCTCGCCCGTGACGGCGTCACGGCCCTCGAACGTGGTCTGGTCCTCGGAGGTCGACTTCCACGTCGTGCCCATGTCGAGCAGGTTGACGAAGAAGTCGTTGGTGAGGACGCTGGGCGTCTTGGTGAGGACGCCGAGCTGGGACTGCTGGTGGTTGGCGCCGAGGACGCGCAGACCACCGACGAGCACCGTCATCTCGGGAGCGCTCAGGTTCAGCAGGTTCGCCCTGTCGACCAGCAGGTACTCGGCCGGCAGGCGGTTGCCCTTGCCGAGGTAGTTGCGGAAGCCGTCCGCGGTCGGCTCCAGCGCCTCGAAGGACTCGGCGTCGGTGTGCTCCTCGGTCGCGTCCACGCGGCCAGCGGTGAAGGGCACCTGCACCGCGAAGCCGCCCTCCTTGGCGGCCTTCTCGACCGCGGCGATACCGCCGAGGACGATGAGGTCCGCCAGGGAGACCTTCTTGGCGCCGGAGGAGGCGTTGAACTCCTGCTGGATGCCCTCGAGGGTGCGCAGCACCTGGGCCAGCTCGTCGGGCTCGTTGACCTCCCAGCCGCGCTGCGGCTGCAGGCGGATGCGGGCGCCGTTGGCACCGCCGCGCTTGTCGCTGCCGCGGAAGGTGGAGGCGGACGCCCAGGCGGTGGAGACCAGCTGGGACACCGACAGCCCGGAGTCGAGCAGCTTGGTCTTCAGGGCCGCGACGTCGGCGTCGTCGATCAGCTCGCCCTCGCGCGCCGGCAGCGGGTCCTGCCAGATCAGGGTCTCCGCCGGGACCTCGGGGCCGAGGTACAGCGACTTCGGGCCCAGGTCACGGTGGGTGAGCTTGTACCAGGCGCGGGCGAAGGCGTCCGCGAACTCCTGCGGGTTCTCGTGGAACCGGCGGGAGATCGGCTCGTAGATCGGGTCGAAGCGCAGCGACAGGTCGGTGGTGAGCATCGTCGGGAGACGCTTCTTCGACGGGTCCTGCGGGTCGGGGACGATCGCCTCGGCGTCCTTGGCGACCCACTGCTTGGCGCCGGCCGGGGACTCGGTGAGCTCCCACTCGTAGCCGAAGAGGATGTCGAAGAAGCCGTTGTCCCACTGGGTCGGCGTGGCGGTCCAGGTCACCTCGAGGCCGGAGGTGATGGCGTCCGCGCCCTTGCCGGTGCCGTAGCTGCTCTTCCAGCCGAGACCCTGCTCCTCGAGGCCGGCTGCCTCGGGGTCGGCACCGACCGCGTCGGCGGGGCCGGCGCCGTGGGTCTTGCCGAAGGTGTGACCGCCAGCGATCAGCGCGACGGTCTCCTCGTCGTTCATCGCCATGCGGCGGAAGGTCTCACGGATGTCGCGGGCCGCGGCCAGCGGGTCCGGGTTGCCGTTGGGGCCCTCGGGGTTGACGTAGATCAGACCCATCTGGACGGCGCCGAGCGGGTTCTCCAGCTCGCGGTCGCCCGTGTAGCGCTTGTCGTCCAGCCAGGTGGTCTCGGGACCCCAGTAGACGTCCTCCTCCGCCTCCCAGACATCGGCGCGGCCGCCGCCGAAGCCGAAGGTGTCGAAGCCCATGGACTCCAGGGCCACGTTGCCGGCGAGAATCATCAGGTCCGCCCAGGAGATCTTCTGGCCGTACTTCTTCTTCACCGGCCACAGCAGGCGGCGCGCCTTGTCCAGGTTGGCGTTGTCGGGCCAGCTGTTCAGCGGGGCGAAGCGCTGCTGGCCGGCGCCGGCGCCGCCGCGGCCGTCGCTGATGCGGTAGGTGCCCGCACTGTGCCAGGCCATACGGATGATCAGCGGGCCGTAGTGGCCGAAGTCGGCGGGCCACCAGTCCTGCGAGGTGGTGAGCACCTCGGCGATGTCCCGCTTCACGGCCGGAAGGTCGAGGCTCTGGAAGGCCTCGGCGTAGTCGAACTCCTCACCGAGCGGGTTCGTCACGGGCGGGTTCTTGGCAAGGATCTTCAGGTTGAGTCGCTCCGGCCACCACTGGCGGTTGCCACCGCCCTGGGTCGGGTGCAGGGCCCGGTCATGGGCGACGGGGCAGCCGCCGCTCGCCCCCTCCGCCTTCGCGTCTGTGACGATCGCGTCGTGGTTCTCAGTCATGGCAATCCTTCCGAACTGTGCGGAACTCGGTGCTCAGGAACTGCGGCCGGTGGAACAGTCGGGGCACATACCCCAATAGACGACCTCCGCCTCGTCGATGGCGAAGCCGCGGTCGTCGGAGGCGGTCAGGCAGGGCGCGTCGCCGACCGCGCAGTCGACATCGGCCACGGCGCCGCACGACCGGCACACGATGTGGTGGTGGTTGTCCCCCACGCGTCCCTCGTACCGGGCCGGGTGACCGGCCGGCTCGATACGGCGGACCAGGCCCGCCGCGGTGAGGGCGTGAAGGGCCTCGTAGACGGCTTGCAGAGAGATGTGGCCCACGCGGTTGCGTACCCCGGAGGCGAGCGCCTCGACGCCGAGGTGGTCGCCCGCCCGGACGGTCTCCAGCAGCGCGACGCGGGCTGCCGTCACGCGCAGGCCGGCACCGCGGAGCTCCTCGGCGGTGGTCGGGGTCGGGGAGGCGGTCATGGGGCCGAACCTACCCTCATAAACACGAGCGATTCAAGAAAACGAGCGATGCAATTTTGGTCGTGTTCCGGTGACCGCCGTCCACCTGCGCGCCCGCTTCGACGCCCGCCCGATCGTTTGCGTTCACGTTTGCCTTCGCGCGGCCCCGCCCGGATGACCGTACGCACGGGTCGGCAGGGCGCGGCGGGCTCCGACGGGCCGCCGCGGGGTGGGCCGGCGGGCGGGCCGGGCGCGGATCGGCGGGCGGGTCGGGGGCATGCCCGCATCATGTGGCCCCGGGATCGGCGACGACGGCGCGGCAAGCCGGACGGTCCTCCGAACGGGTGAGCGCGGGTTCCCGGCGCAGGCCGGAGCCGGGGTCGTCCGGGCGGCCTGGGGCGCCGAGGAGCATGAACGCTGCACAAGGCACGGAATCCCGCACAAGGCACATAAGCCCCACAGAGCGAGAAACTCGGATTCCGTCACCGAGGTGGCCGTCGAGAGGGACGCTGGTGGACCTGGACCCCGTCGCCGACGAGTTGTACGGGCTGCGGCCGGAGGAGTTCGTCGCCGCCCGTGATCGCCGCGCCCTGGAGGCCCGCAAGGCCGGTGATCAGGCCCTCGCCAGGGAGATCGGTGCGTTGCGGCGCCCGAGCCTCGCCGCGTGGGTCGGCAATCTGCTCGTGCGCCGGCGGCCGGAGGAGGTCCAGCCGCTGTTGGACCTGGGCGAGGAGCTGCGCCGGGCGCATCGCGAACTGGACGGTCCGCAGCTGCGAAAACTTGTCCGCCGACAGCGCGAGGTGGTCGGCGCGCTCGGCCGGCAGGCGCGGCGGCTGGCGGCGGAGGCCGGGCGTCCGGTGGGTGAGGGGGTCCAGCGAGAGGTCGAGGAGACCCTGCACGCCGTGCTCGCCGAACCGGAGGCCGCCCGGGAGTGGGCGGCGGGGCGGCTCGTGAAGCCGCTCAGCGCCACGTTCGGGTTTCCCGAGGCGGACGAGAGCGTCCTCGACCGCCGTCCTGCGGCCCCCGCGGCGACCAGGGCGAAGAAGCACGCCGAGGGCGGGGAACCCGGCGGGCACGGAGCGGAGCGGAGGCGGGGCGAGGCGGAGCGCGAGGACGAGCTGGCACACCGGCGCCGGCTCAACGAGGCCCGCGGGGCCGCCCGGGACGCGGAACGGGACCTGCGTGCCCGCGAGGCGGAGGCCGAGGCGGCCGGACGGGAGGTGGAGGAGGCCCGCGACCGCGTGGCCGAGGCGGAGGAGCGCGTGCGCGAGCTCCGCACGCGCCTGCGGGACGCCGAGGACGAGCAGCGGAGGTCGCGCACCGACGAACAGGAGGCACGGGACCGGGCCAGGCAGGCCGACCGCGCCGTACGGGAGGCACGACGGCACGCCGAGGCGACCGCGGCCGAGGCCGACCGGCTGGCCGGAGCCCGCACCGGGCGCGCCTCCCCGGGCCGGGCGCGCGGGCGGTGACCGGACGGTACCCGGCGTACGGATGACGCGACGGACCGATGGCGACGGCGGACCGATCACAACGACGGACCGGTGACCGCCTCGGACGGATGACCACCACGGCGGTTGACCCACAACAGACGACAGACGGCCGACCCCACGGCAGACGGCCGACCCCACGGCAGACGGCCGACCCGCGACGGAGGCGAGGAGCCATGGCGAGACCCATCTGGACCGGCGTCCTGACCTGCGGGCTGGTCACGCTGCCCGTGGGGCTGTACACCGCCACCGAGGACCACACCGTGCACTTCCACCAGTTGCAGCGCGGTACCTCGGACCGGATCCGCAACAAGCGGGTCAACGAGCGCACCGGCAAGGAGGTGGACACCGACCGGATCGTCAAGGGCTAGGAGATCGACGAGGGCGAGTACGTCGTCGTGGAGCCGGAGGAGCTGGAGGAGATCGCGCCCGGGCGGTCGAAGGTGATCGACCTGGCCGGGTTCGTCGACCTGCAGCAGGTCGAGCCCGTGTACTTCGCCCGCACGTACTACGTCGGCCCGCGCGGCAAGGAGTACGTGAAGGTCTACGAGCTGATGCGGGCGGCGCTGGACCGCGCGGACAAGGCGGGGATCGCCACGCTCACCATGCGCGGCAAGGAGTACCTGACCGCGTTGCGCGCGCAGCCGGGCGTCCTCGTCCTGCACACCCTGCACTGGGCCGACGAGGTGCGCGACCCCGGCGACGTGGTGCCCGAGCTGCCGCAGCGGCGCACGAAGGCCGACAGCAAGGAGCTGCGGACGGCCGAGCAGCTGATCGATGCCCTCACCATCGACTGGGACCCCGCCGACTATCACGACACCTACGAGGAGCGCGTCAAGAAGCTCGTCGTCGCGAAGCGGAAGGGCGAGGAGGTCGTCGGCGAACCGGAGCCCCCGGAGGCGACGAATGTCATCGACCTCATGGACGTGCTCAGCCGGAGCGTCGAGCAGGGCCGGTCCCGGGGTCGCAAGGGCGGCGGGAAACCGGCCACCGGAAAGAGGCAGGCTGCCGGCAAGGAGCGGGCCGCCGGAGGGAAGGAGTCCGAGGACCTGGGTGCCCTGTCCAAGGCGGAGCTGTACGAGCGGGCGAGCGCCGCGGGCGTACCGGGCCGGTCGAAGATGACGCGGGATCAGCTCGTCAAGGCCCTTGCCGGGCAGGCGGCCTGACCGTCACCCACAACGGATTCAGACCGGCGGTGGCCACCGGGGTGCTGACCGACTGGGTGGGCCGCTTCGCGGACGCCTTCGACACCGAGTTCCGCGAGTGGATCGCGAACCTGGCGGCCCTGCAGTCGGGGCGCGTCGTCGCCCGCCGAACTCGGTTACCAGTACATCGAGTTGTCCCCGCGCCTTCTTCCTGCATCCGCGCGCAGACGACGAGCGGGTGGCCGAGCTGAAGAAGTCCCTGCGTACGCACGGGGCTTCGGCTCTCCTCGGTGCTGCCGCTGGAGGCGCACCCGGACGACTTCTGCGAGGAGAACTCGCCCGGTCGACCTGGTCCGCGCGATCAACAAGCCGTGGGTCAACTACCTGTACTGCGCCACGCACTCCTTCCATGTGTCGGGTTCGGACCCGAGGGCGGACATCGCGGACTCCTTCGACCACAAGGGGTCCTCCGGCCTGGGATGTGTTCTTCGGCACGCTGCGCGAGCTGAAGTCCGACGGTGTGGCCACGGCCTGTGTGCTCGCCTGGGAGTAGCGGGCCCGGGAGTCCTCGGCGTTCATGCTGGAGCGGATCACGAAGGAACCGGCCGCGGGCTGATCAAGGTGGTGCGTGGGGCGTCACTCGTACGGGTGCACCCGGTCCGGCTGTCCGTGGCATACGGAGGACTCCCTCGTTCGGCAGCGAGTGTGACGTTTGCCATGTGACGTGATGGACTCGGGGTGAACGGGCAAGGTACCCCTTCATGCCCCACGCCAATCCTCTCCGGCAGGTGATTCGATGACAACGGCGACGACCCGGACGTTCCGGACGACGCCGCCCACCCGTTCCGGCGACACGACCGCCCGGGACTCCCCAGCCGCCGCCATGCCCTCACTGCCGTCCCTCACGGGACTGCGGTGGATGGCGGCGCTGCTGGTGTTCGGACTCCATGTGAACAACTTCGGCTACTTCGGTGGCACCGGCGGCCGCCTCGTGTACTGGGGTTTCGGCGCCGGTGCCACCGGTGTGTCGTTCTTCTTCGTGTTGTCCGGCTTCGTCCTGACCTGGTCGGCGCGGCCTCGTGACCGCGCGCTGGCCTTCTGGAGACGGCGCATCGCGCGTATCTATCCGGTCCACCTGGTCACCCTGGCCCTCGCCCTGGTCATGGCGTACACGCTGGCCGGTCAGCCGAGGCCGACGCCGAAACAGGCCCTGTCCAACATGCTGTTGCTGCATCCCTGGTGGCGCCCTTGGTGGCAGACGCTGAACCCGGTCAGCTGGTCCCTCGGCTGCGAGGCGTTCTTCTACGCCGCCTTCCCGCTGCTGTTCCTGGTGCTGCGCCGGCTCGGCGCGCGCGCCTCGGCCGCGCTGGGCGCCCTGTCGGTGGTGGCGGTCGTGGTGCTGGCCTGGGCGGACGCCCACCACTGGTGGACGTACGCGCTGTACTCGTTCCCGGCCGCCCGGCTGCCCGAGTTCGTCCTCGGGGCGGTGACCGCGCGGCTGGTGCTGCTCGGCCGGTGGCGCGGACCCGGTCTCGAGGCCTCGCTCGCCCTGGCGATCATCGGCTACTTCCTCGTGCCGCAGGTCGCGCCCGGCTACTCCGCCACCATGTGCACCATCGCCGGGTTCACGCTGCTCATCCCGGCCGCGGCCGTCGCGGACATGCAGGGGCTGCCCTCGCTGTGGCGGCGCAAGCGGCTGGTGCGGCTCGGCGAGCTGTCGTTCGCCTTCTACATGATCCATCTGCTGGTGATCCGGGCCGCCACGCAGTTGCTCGGCACGAAGCCGCACTTCGGGCTGCTGGCGGGGATCGCCGTCACCACGACCGTGTTCACCGTGTCGCTCGGGCTGTCCTGGCTCCTGTACGAGGCGGTGGAGCGCCCGGCGAGACGCCTGCTGCTGCGCCGGCGCCGCCGCCCGGCCGCCCAGCCGGATGCGGCCGAGGCTCGCGGCGAGGCACCGGTGGCGACAGGCGACTGAGCCGCTCCCCGCGCTTGGGGGGCGAGCTCGGGCACGCGGCCGAAAAATGTGCCCTCGGCTCGATCAGGAACGGCCGCGTGCCGGGGCGCCGTGGGGCCCGGCACGCCTGCCGGCGGACCTCCGAGGGGAGGTCCCCGGCCCCCCTCCCCCGTCCGCCCGGACGCCCACCGGTGCCCTCGGGCCGTGCCCTGCCGCCTGGTGTCGCCCCGCCCCCGTCCCTAGGTTGTGCGCAGCGGGAAAGGGGGCCGGATGGACCGGGACATCCGCACGGTGGAAGACGTACTGCGACTCCTGGACGGGCTGTTCGCCCCGGAGGCCGACCGGTGGACGCGGGGCGCGGCCACCTGGTGGGACGGTTTCTACGGGGAACGGGACAAACCGGTGCCGTTCTTCGCGGCGAAGCCGGACGAGAGCCTGGTGTCCTACCTGGAGCGCGGTCTCATCAGGCCGGGGCGGGCCCTCGACCTGGGCTGCGGCCCCGGCCGTAACGCGGTGTACCTCGCCGCCCAGGGCTTCGACGTGGACGCCGTCGATCTCTCGCCGACCGCGATCGCCTGGGCCGAGGAGCGCGCACGGGAGGTCCGGGGCGCGGGGGGCGCCGTGCGGTTCCACTGCGGTGACGCCTTCGCCCTGAGCGCGGGCACCGAAGCGGCGCTGCACGGCCCCTACGACCTCGTCCACGACTCCGGCTGCTTCCACCACCTGCCACCGCACCGCCGGGTCAGCCACCTCGCGCTGCTGGAACGCGTACTGGCGCCGGGCGGGCACTTCTCACTCACCTGCTTCGCCGCCGGCCGGATGGGCTCCGAACTCCCCGACGCGGCCTTCTACCGCGAGCCCGGCCTGCACGGCGGTCTCGCCTACACCCCCGGGTCACTGCGCCGGATCTTCTGCGATCTCCAGGAGGTGGAACTGCGCGCCATGCGGCAGGAACCGGCGGATTCCGCGCTGTTCGGCCGCGACTTCCTGTGGACGGCCCTCTTCCGCCGTCCCGCCCGGCAGGTGTCGCGTCGGGCCGTCAGGCGGTGGACGGGAAGCGGTCCCAGACCCGGTGGGAGCCGAGCAGTCGGGTGAGCTGCTGGAGGACGCTCGTGGCGCCGTCGCCGGCGATCACACCGGGTGCGTCGAGGGGGATGCCGGCCGCCTCCAGCGCGGTCTCGCCGCCCTTGGCCGCGCCGATGGCCTTGCCGTGCCGGTAGGCCTCCGCGAGCAGCAGGCCCACGCGTGGGTCGGGAGTGCCGTAGCGGCCGGTGGGCAGGCCCGCCTTGGCGTCACGGGCGCCGTAGGCGTCGACGCCGATTCCCGGGGTGCCGGCCACGAGTACCGCGTCGAACTCCACGGACCGTGCCGTCGCATAGGTCCGCTGGACGTCCGGCGCGTCCGGGCCGGAGCCGAGGGTGCCGCCCGTCGGTGCGACGACGAGCGGGACCATGCCCTCGTCCAGCACCTCCTGGCGTACGGCCCGTACGCCGTCCAGGTCGCCGTCGGGGCCGGTGATGATGCCGATGGTCCGGCCGTCGGTGGGCCAGGTGTGCCCGACCTGGGACAGGGCGGGGCTGGGTTCGACGTCGGCGAGGGGCACGGCGGGTGCGGGGGCCGGCAGGCCGAGGCCGGTAGCGACGCCCGCGCACAGCTCCGGGTCGATGTTCGCCAGCACCTGCAACACCCGCTCCTTGATGGCCTGTTCGTAGCATTTGCCGAGTTCGAAGGTGTAGGCGCCGATGATGTGCTCGCGCTCCACCGGGCTCATGCTGAGCCAGAACCGGCGCGGCTGGCTGAAGTGGTCGTCGAACGACGCCGGTGCCTCGCGGACCTTGGTCGCCTCCGGCACCCGCACCGGGACCTCGACGAACGCGCCGGCATCGGCGCCGGCCACGAACGGGCAGCCGCCGTCGAGGGAGTTGGGGCGGTAGGGGGCCACGCCCTGGTGCACGGCCGTCTGGTGCATGCCGTCGCGCAGCATGTCGTTGACGGGCGCGTGCGGCCGGTTGATCGGGATCTGCGGGAAGTTGGGGCCGCCCAGCCGGGTGATCTGGGTGTCCAGGTAGGAGAAGAGCCGACCGGCGAGCAACGGGTCGTCGGTGATGTCGATGCCGGGGACGAGGTGGCCGGGGTGGAAGGCGACCTGCTCGGTCTCGGCGAAGAAGTTCAGCGGGTTGCGGTCGAGGGTGAGCAGGCCGATGGGCTGCACGGGGGCCAGTTCCTCGGGGACGAGGTTCGTGGGGTCCAGCAGGTCGATGCCCTCGAACGTCTGGTCGGGTGTGTCGGGGAAGGTCTGGATGCCGAACTCCCACTGCGGGTACGCCCCCGCCTCGATGGCGTCGGCGAGGTCGCGGCGGTGGAAGTCCGGGTCGACGCCGCCCATGATCTGGGCCTCCTCCCACACCAGGGAGTGCACGCCCAGCTTCGGCTTCCAGTGGAACTTCACCAGGGTCGTCCCGCCGTCGGCGTCGACCAGGCGGAAGGTGTGGATCCCGAAGCCCTCCATGGTGCGGTACGAGCGGGGGATGCCCCGGTCGGACATGTTCCACAGGGTGTGGTGGGTGGCCTCGGTGTGCAGGCCGACGAAGTCCCAGAAGGTGTCGTGGGCGCTCTGGGCCTGCGGGATCTCCCGGTCGGGGTGGGGTTTGGCGGCGTGCACGACGTCCGGGAACTTGATCGCGTCCTGGATGAAGAAGACCGGGATGTTGTTGCCGACCAGGTCGAAGACGCCCTCGCTGGTGTAGAACTTCGTCGCGAAGCCGCGTGTGTCCCGGACGGTGTCGGCGGAGCCCCGGGAGCCGAGCACGGTGGAGAAGCGGACGAACACGGGGGTCTCCACGCCCTCGGCGAGGAAGGCCGCCTTCGTCACGTTCGCCGCCGTGCCGTAGCTGCGGAACACCCCGTGCGCGGCGGCGCCCCGGGCGTGGACCACCCGCTCGGGGATGCGTTCGTGGTCGAAGTGCATGACCTTCTCCCGCAGGTGGTGGTCCTGCAGGAGCACCGGGCCACGGGGTCCCGCCTTGAGCGAGTGGTCCGTGTCGTACAGCCGGGTGGCCGGGGCGTTGGTCAGGCGGCTGCCGCTCTGCGCCATCCGTGCCTGCTCGGCGCCGGTCGGCTGCCCGGTGGGCGAGACGGTCTCCGGGCCGGTCTGGTCGGGCTTGGGCGGGAGAGGCTCACGGGGCTGCGTGGGCTCGGCGAGCGACGGGGCCCGGGCCCCCGGCTTCCCGGGAATTCCCTGCTCCGGGCCGGCGCCGTCGCCCCGCAGGACGTCCGCCGCCTTCTCCGCCGCTCGCTTCAGGGGGTTCGTCTCGCTCATGGCTGTGCTTCCTTCGCTGCTCGCCGGGGGGATGGGCCGGGCACCGTCGAAGCGGGGCGTGCGACGCACGGTGGCCCTACTCGGGCATACGACGCAGGACATGGATGAATCTTCTGAAACCAGATGAAGTCCGGTGAAAGAGGTCGACGCCTTGTATCGAGGTCCCCGGGCCGGGGCGTCCGAAACCGGGAATCGCCGCGGATTTCCGGTCGGGGTGAAGTCGGGCCGTCTCCCATCGAGTTGCCGGGACGGCAGGCCCGCCGGACGTGTCGTCCGTACCCGGGGACCGTCGGGCAGGCACCCGGCCGCCCGCACCCGCCACCTTAGGCTCTGCCCCCGGTCCCCGCAGTCCGAAAACGCCCGGTCACGGGCGCACGGGCGGCCGCCAGGGGTCCGCGGGCGGCCGGCTCCGGCGCACGGGGGACCGTCACGTCCGAGCCGTGACGCGCAGGCTCTCCAGCAACGGGTCCGCCGCGTCGGCGATGAGGAAGCCGTGCGCCACTCCGCTGCGCAGGTAGTCCAGCACCTCATGGGTGATCAGCTCGCCGGGCGCCACGACGGGCACGCCGGGCGGATAGGGGCTGATCATCTCGGCGGAGATCCGGCCCACGGCCCGCTCGGCGGGCACTTGTTCGGCGGGCCCGAAGAACGCCTCGCGCGGCAGGACCACCTGGTCCAGTTCGAGCGCCCGGGGCTCGGGCAGCCGGACGGCGGGCCGCCGATCGAGCGAGCCGGCGTTCTCCACCAGGGAGCGCATGGCGTCCAGCAGGGCCTTCTCCGTCTCGTCGTCGTCGGCATGGGTGACGGAGGCACTGATCCGGCAGGTGTCCGAGCCACCCACGTCGACGTGCCGGTACGCCCGCAGCCATTCGGCCGCCTGCATGCCGCTGATGCCGAGGTCCCGGACGTCCATGACGATCTTCATCGGGTCGAACTCGGCCGCCAGGCCCTCCTCGATCACCTCGCCCCCCCCCATGATCCGCAGTCCCGGCAGTTCCCGCAGTTCCGCCCGGATGCGCCAGGCGCGGTGGACGGCCGCCTCCAGCATCTCCCGGCCCCGCTCGGCCATCTGCCGCCGCCAGCCGTCCAGGGCGCCGTACACCAGACAGGAGGCGCTGGTGGTGCCGAGCAGGTCCTCGCGCTGCTTGAGCACCTCGGGCGCCACCCGGTCGTGCTGGAGGTGGAAGACCGAGCTCTGCTCGATGGCGCCGCCCATCTTGTGCACGCTGGTGACGACCAGGTCGGCGTCGGCGTCCATGCCCCAGGCCGGGAGGTCGGGGTGGAAGGGCAGATGGGCGCCCCAGGCCTCGTCCACGATGAGGGGTACGTCGTAGGCGTGGCAGGCGTCGGCGACGCCGCGGACGTCGGCGCAGGTGCCCCACTCGGTGGGGGTGATCAGCAGCATGCCCTTGGCGTCGGGGTGCTCGCTCAGCCGGTCGCGGACGTCGTCGGGCTCGGGCGGATGGGCCATGTGCCGCTCGGTGTCGAACTTCGGGTGGACCCAGATCGGCTCCACGCCGTTGATGATCACCGCCGCGATGACCGACTTGTGCGCGTTGCGCGACAGCAGCAGTTTCTCGCCCGGGCCGGCGACCGAGCACATCGCGGTCTTCACCGACAGGGAGCTGCCGCAGGTGGAGAAGAAGGCGCGCTCGGCGCCGACCGCGTCGGCCATCAGCTCCTGCGCCTCCTCCAGCACGCCCTGGGACTCCCGGCGGTCGTCCAGGCCGTTGAGGATCAGCACGTCCGAGCGGAAGACGTCGATGCCGAGGACCTCGGCGACCCGGGGATCGGTGCCGCGGCCCTGTTTGTGCCCGGGTGGCCCGAACACCACGTCGCCGCGGCGCCGGAACTGCTCCAGGGCTTCGAGTACGGGTGCGCGCGAGTGATCCATGAGTGTCCTCTTCCCTGCGGGCAGGCGGAGGGTGCGGCTTCGTCCACACGGGCCGCACCGTCCGTGTTGCACTCGCCGCGCACTCGAAACCCCGGCGCGCCTCGCATCGGGGACGGGTCACCGAGCGGACACTTGGTTCAGGGCTTGAATCAAAGGCGCAGACCGTGTCCGCGCGCCAGGACGCGATGGGGGTCGTAGCGCCGTTTGGCGGCGGCGAAGGCCGGCCCGCGGCCGCCGTAGTGGTCCCGCCAGTCGGCCTCGGACATGGGCAGGGCGTTGACGGGATAGGCGACGGCGCCCCGGGAACGGGCCAGTTCGTACGCGGCACGGTTGGCGGCCACCATCGCCGCGACCGTCTCCGGGCTGCCGGGCGGCGCCGTGCGCAACAGGGCGAACAGGTACAGGACTTCGCCGGCGGGGCGGCTGAAGAGAGGGGCCCGCAGCCGGCCGGAGAGCAGGGGGTACAGCAGGACGAGGCCGGTGTCGCGCAGGTCCCGGAAGGCGGGGTCGGCAAGCACTGCGCCGACGACATGCTCGGCGCTGTCGTGCGGGAGCAGCAGATTGAGCCATGGGTGCGGATACACCCACTCCCCCGTCTCCCGCAGGACCTCCTCGTCGGTGTCCACGCGGTGGACGAACTCGTCGTATCCCAGGTCCTCCGTCTCCCGTGCGGCGGGATCGTGCCCGAGTCCGTCGAGGAGGGCGGCGTCGTCGGGCGGGCAGGAGCCGTCGTGCGGGGCCACGGCCTCGATCATGTACCGCCAGCCGTGCTCACCGTCCGGCCGGGCCTGCCCCTCCAGATAGCGGAAGCGCTGCTCCTCGGCGAGCCGCCGCTGGTCGGCGAGGTAGGGGGTGAGGCCGGCGTAGTACAGGCAGTAGCGGCGGATCCGGGTGGGGGCCGGGGCCAGGCGCAGCGTGGCGGACACGATGACGGCGCACTGACCGAGTCCGGCGAGCACGGCGTGGAACAGCTCGGCGTCCCGGCCGGGTGAGCAGACCCGGTGCTCCCCGGCCCCGGTCACCACCTCCAGCTCCAGGACCTGGTCCGCGACCAGGCCGTGCCGGTGGCCGGCGCCGCCGAGTCCGCCCGCCGACAGGACACCGCCGACACCCGCGCCGAGGTAGTCGGTGAGGACCGGCGGGGTGCGGCCGTGCGGCAGGGTGGCGGCCAGCACCTCCCGCCACGACGCGCCTGCCTGTACGGTCACCTGGTCGTCCGCCACGGGACCGACCCGGTTCAGCCCCCGCATGTCCAGTACGATCCCGCCGCCGGCCTGCCCCTGGCCGTACATCGAGTGGCCGCCGCCGCGCACGCTCACCGGGATGCCCCGGGGTCCGGCGAACTCCAGCAGGTCCCTGATCCCGGCGACGGACGGTGGGCGCAGGACCGCCAGCGGCGGGGCCGACACGATGTGCCCGAAGTCCTGTGCGGCCTCGCGCAGGGTCTCCGGCCGGGTGTCCAGGGCCTGTTCGAAGCGGGTGGCGAGGTCGGCGGCCAAGGTCATGCGGGCATCACACCAGACGAGCCGCGGCCGAGTCGACAAGCACGCCGATTCGCCCCGCTTTTCAGGCCCTTGACGGGTGACTCCCTTCGGCCTGTGGGCTAACTCCCCTCGCCCCTCTGGTTCTTGATGAGGTTGATGAGGGCCGCGTGGGTCTCCGCGTCGGCCGCCGCGACGAGTCCGCCCGCTCCGCTGAGCACGGGCTCGCCGTCCAGGCCGCTCACCGTGCAGCCGGCCGCCCGGCACAGGGCGATCCCCGCCGCGAAGTGCACGCTGTCGCGCAGGTCGCCGTCGGTGACATAGGCGGCCCGGCGTCCGGCGGCCACCCAGGCCACCGCGAGGGTGCTGGAGATGACCCGGGGCCGGAACCGCTCGGCGAAGCCCGGGTCCGCGAGGAGGCGGACCGCCTGGAAGCCGGGGGCGTTGGGGAACGACGGGTCGAGGTTGACGTCGACGAGCGCGGACCCGGCCCAGGGCGTCAGCCGCTCGTCGTGGCCGTCCCTGTGGACCCAGGCCGCCTCTGCGTCGGTCCAGAACACCTCGCCGCTGAACGGGTCGGCGGTGGCGGCGGCCGTGACGTCGGCTCCTTCCCGCAGGGCGACGTTCACGCCGACGAGCATGTTCCGCACCGCGTAGTTGAGGGTGCCGCACAGCGGGTCGACGAGCCAGCGGCGGTGGGCGTCGACGGCGCCGGAGCGTCCGCTTTCCTCGCCGGTCACGGCTTCGTCGGGGCGGGCGGCGCGCAGTACGTCCAGGATGGCCCGCTCGGCGGCGAGGTCCGCCTCGGTCGCGAAGTCGCCGGCGGACTTGTCGTGGCGTTCGAGCCGGCTGCCGTAGAGGTCACGGACCACGGCTGCGCCCGCCTGGGCCGCGCGCACGGCCAGTTGGGCGTCGGAATCCCCGTTGATGATCGACATGGGCGCAGGATAACCACGGGGCAAGTCCGCGGACACGGGCCAGGGGCGGGCCCGCGCGGCCGGGAGCGCCCGCGCGGGCCGGGACCGGGTTCGGTCAGCGGCGCGTGTATCCGGTCGCGCCGAGGGACAGCGTCTGTTCCGCGGCGGAGCGCCCCGCGCCGACGGAACTTCCGCTGCGGTCCGTCCAGGTGCGCATCGGCGTGGTCTCGGCGAGCCGGCCGGAGGTGCCGGAGAGGCCGAGCACGAGTCCGCTGTAACGGTTGACCAGACGATAGGTGCCGCCGGAGGCGTTCGGGATCACGAACCACTGCTGGCCGATCCTGGGCCGCCCGGCCCGTGCCGCCGTGACGGTGGGCCTGGCGCCCCAGGCGCGGCCCGCGGTGGAGGAGGAGTCGACGCCGAGCAGCCGGCCGCTCGCTGCGTTGGTGACGGTGAAGGCGCCGTCGCCGGTCGGGGTGAAGACCCAGACGTCGCGGCCGGATCCGCTGGGCCGCGCCAGCGAGGTGGTGCCGGTGCCGCCGGCCGCCTGGGCGAGGAACCGGCCCGTGCCGCTCGCGATGCGGTAGCCGCGGCTCGTGTCCATCGGCGCGGCCGCGGGCGCGGAGGAGTCCACGGTGATGTCGACGTACTCGCCGGAGGCGTCGTGCGCGCAGCCGAAGGCGCAGTAGGAGCGGAAGGACCTGCCGACGATCGTGGAGCTGGTGCGGTTCGCGCTGTCGAGGAACCAGCGGTACCAGGAGGCGTTGGTGTAGCTGCCGGTGTCCCCGATCAGGCGCCACTTCTGGGTCGCGAGGTCGTCGGTGGCGTAGAGGTACTGCGGTGAGTTCCCGCTCTGGTCGACGGCCTGCGGTTCGCCGATGTACAGCCCGAGATGGGCGTCGTAGGCGATGTTCATGACGAACAGCGGCGAGGTCGACGGCATGCGGCCCGCCGCGATCTGCTGGGCGGCGGTGCCGGTGTTGGCCGGGTCGTACTCGGCGGGGGCGGGGGTGTAGCCGGTGGGGTGATCGGCGTCCACGGGGACGATGTTGCTCTCCTTGCCGCCGGTGCCGGGCTGCGACCAGGCGCCGTCGTACCACTTGCGCCAGGAGCCGGGTGCCATCTTGGCGGAGATCGGGGCGCGGGCCACGTGCTCGTAGAAGGCCTTCCAGCCGCCGCTCTTGTCGATGATCCGGGAGCCGTAATAGACGTAGAAGTATCCGGAGGCGGTGTCGACGAAGAGGCGCTGGTCGCCGTCGCCGTAGGAGTACGTCTGGTTCGGGAAGGCCGTCGTGTCCCCGCGTTCGGTGCTGTACGGAGACGTGAGCACATGGTCCTCGATGGTCCAGGTGCGGCCCCGGTCGGTGGAGACGGCGTAGTCGATGGCGTCGTAGTGCAGGCCGTCGCCGAAGGGTTGCGGGGTGAACTCGTTGTGCACCAGGCCGTACCAGTCGCCGGTGTCGGGGTCGACCCACACCCCGGACAGGTCGCAGTAGTTCTTCTGGGCGTAGCCGGAGCCGCTCGGCGCGTACGTCGCCTCCCGCCCGGTGGGGCTGTTGTTGCAGCGCCAGGTGGTGTCGTCGTTGCGGTCGGCGGGGTTGGCCGGGTTCACCGCCTTGCTCAGGGCCTTGTCGAAGATCGCGCTGTCGAAGTCCGTGCCGGTGTAGAAGTCCCAGGTGCGCGGGTCCTTGGCGCCGTACAGGGCGGCGGACTGCTGGTAGTGGAAGGTGCCGTCCCGGTCGAGGTAGGGACTGGCGGGGGTGTCCGTGGGGTGGGTGAAGGGCACCGGGGTCCCCACGGTCACGGTGTAGCCCGCGTCGGCGGGTGTGGCGGCCGGTGCCGGGGACGCCGTGCCACCGCCCAGGACCAGGGCGGCGGTCGCGGCCGCCGCGCCGCCTGCTCTGCTCAAGAGTCGCAACTGTGCTCCTTGGTGCCGAAGGTTCCGAAGGGCCGGTCGCAACGGAACGATCCGGCCCGGCGGTTCCCCCGGCCATGGACTCCAGTGCTCCACCTCTTGCACTTTCGCGCACCCGCCCCCACCGGCGCCCCCGGTCAGACCTCCTCGGACGCACCCGCCCCCACCGGTGCCCCCCGGTCAGGCCTCCTCGGGCGCGGCCGCCGACAGCCGGCTGTCCCAGGCGAGTTGACGCACCAGTGCCTCGTCCGGCTCGGCAGGACGGGCCACGACGGGACCCGGGCGGGACGGGTTCCGGCCGCCGCGGGAGATACCGCCGCTGACGGTGATGTTGTGCTCCACCCGTGGGCGCCGGTGCCGCTCGTAGGCGGCGAACGCGGCCGGTGCGCCGGGCAGGTCGCGCAGCGCCTTGGCGAGCACGACGGCGTCCTCCAGGGCCATCGAGGCTCCCTGGCCGGTCGCCGGGGAGGCCGCGTGGGCCGCGTCGCCGATGAGCAGGACGCGCCCCCGGTGCCAGACCGCGCCGAGCGGCATCTCGGTGGCGTTGGTGACCATGACGGTCCCCTGGGAGGCGGCGACGATGTCCGCGGCGGGTGTGGCGTCCTTGCGCAGCAGTGGCAGCAGTTCCTCGCGCCAG
Source organism: Streptomyces sp. NPDC001852 (assembly GCF_042891825.1). NCBI lineage: Bacteria > Bacillati > Actinomycetota > Actinomycetes > Kitasatosporales > Streptomycetaceae > Streptomyces > Streptomyces sp. NPDC001852. The sequence continues at coordinate 46,905 of NZ_JBIATN010000019.1, read as the reverse complement.
GGGGCGCGGTGCGCGGAGCCGCCGACGGGGAGGGGGTCCGTGCTCACGCGGGCGAACCAGTACGTCTGCCCGGCGGGCGACACCGCGTGCCCGAACGTGGTCTCGCTGCCCCGGACGAAGGTGATGACGCCGGTGCCGTCCGCGCCGGCGGCGGGGCCGGTGTAGCCGTAGCAGATCCGCTGGCCCGCGTACACGGGCCGGACAGCCGGGGTGAGGAGCCGGCGGACGGTGGAGTTCAGCCCGTCGGCGCCGACCAGGAGGCCCCCGTGGGCGGACGTGCCGTCGGCGAACCGGGCGGTGACGCCGTGCGGGCCGTCCGTGACGGCGACCAGACGGGCGCCGTGGCGCAGGCGGATGCCGCGCCGGGCCGCCTCCTCCTGCAGGGCCGCGTTCAGCTCGCCGCGGCGCAGGCACCGGTACTGCAGCCCGGGCTCGGCGACCTCGCCGAGCGGTGCGTGGGTCAGCTCGGTGCCGTCGCTGTCGAGCAGCCGCTGCGAAGTCAGCGGAAAACCGACGGCCGTGACGGCGTCCGCGGCGTCGAGCTGGGCCAGGGCGCGCATTCCGTTGCTCGCCAGGGTCAGGAACGCTCCGATGTCCTCGGCCGTGTCGGGGTGCGCCTCGTAGACGGTGACCTCGTGTCCGGCCTTGTGCAGGCCGAGCGCGGCCGCGGTCCCCGCGATTCCGCCGCCGATCACCAGTACCCTCGTCGGGTCCGTCCTGCTCAAGTGCCGCTCCTCGCGCCGACAGTGGTGATGACCATCTAAGGGCAGGGGCGGGCGAGATGGTGGGCCGGTGGCCGGGATCAGGACAGGATCCGGGCGGGTGCCGAGGGGTGCGGGCGAGGTGACCGACGCAGGGGGCGCGTGGCGGTGTCCGCGCACCGTGCCGGCGGACGGGGACCCGCCGGACCCCGGCCCGTGCGCGGCCCGCGCCCGGCGCGCCTCCGGCTGCCCCGCGAGCCGCTCCCGGGAGTCACACCAGCTGACGCTGTGCACACAGGCGCCCCCCTGAATGACGGGTTCCTTTCGGGAAAGTGGGTACTTCCCGGCCATGCGGGTGAGCGTGCTGGACGCGGGGTCGAACACGGTCCGTTTGGTGATCGCGGATGCGGAGGGGGGTGTTCCGCTGCCGGTGCACACCGTCAAGTGGAAGCTGCGCCTGTCCGAACACGTCGGTCCGGACGGCACCATCGCCGAGGAGGCGGTGGAGGAGTTGGTGAAGGCGGTGGCCGCGGCGGGGGCCACGGCCCGGAGATGGCATGCGTCGGGGCCGCTGGCCTTCGCGACCGCGGTGGTGCGCGCCGCCCCGAACCGGCAGGACGTACTGCGCCGGGTCGCGGCCGGGACCGGGATCCGCATGTGCACCCTGCCGGGTGAGACCGAGGCCGAGCTGACCTTCCTGGCGGCCCGGCGCTGGCTGGGCTGGCACGCCGGCCCACTCGCGGTGCTCGACATCGGCGGCGGCTCCCTGGAGGTGGCCTTCGGGCGGGGCCGGCTGCCCGACTTCGCCGCGTCCCTGCCGCTCGGCGCCCGGCGCCTCACCCAGGAGTACCTCGAGGTCCAGGACCCGCCGGGGCCCGAGGAGCTGAAGGAACTGCGCCGCCGGATCCGCCATGAGCTGCGGGACGTGGCCTCGCGGATCCGCTGGGAACGGCCGCGCACCGCCGCGGTCAGCTCCCGTACCTTCCAGCAGCTGGGCCGGCTGTGCGGGGCGGCGCCCGGGCGCCACGGCCCGTTCGTGCAGCGGGAGATGCGCTGCCGGGATCTGCGCGAGGCGGTCCGCACCCTCGCCGCGCGGCCCACGGCCGAGCGGGCCGAGCTGCCCGGGATCTCCGCGCCGCGCTCCGGGCAGAGCCTGGCCGGAGCGGTGGTCGGGCACACGGCGCTCAAGCTCATGGGGTTGCGCGGGGCCGTCGTCTCCCCCTGGGCGATCCGCGAGGGCGTGCTGCTGCGCTACATCGAGGACGGCGCGGACTGGTGGACGGACGTCACCGGCGCCGCCGACACCACCTCACCCGCTTCGGCGACACCCCTGCGCATCGCCGGCCCACGGGCCTGATCGGCCGCCCCTTTCGCAGAATGTAGCGATCATGACAAATGCGGGGTAGTCATGCCCGTATGCCTTTACGCCGATCACGACCGGGAATGACGGGAACCACACGCCTCGCCGCGCTCGTCGCCGCGGCGGTACTGCTCCTGGCGAGCTGCGGCAGCGGCGGGACGTCGCACTCCGCCGACGGACGGCAACAGCTGACCGTGGCGGCGCTGCCGCTCACCGACTCCGCCGCCCTCTATCTGGCCCGGGACCGCGGGCTGTTCGCCAAGGAGGGCCTGGACGTGCGCATCCAGCCCGTGCAGCAGAGCATCCAGGCGCTGCCCGCGCTGCTGAAGGGCCAGGTGGACGTGATCGCGAGCGCGAACTACGTCACCTACTTCCAGGCGTACGCGAAGGGCACCCTGGATCTGCGCATCCTCGCCGAGGGCGTCCGGATCGCCCCGCACATGATGGACGTCCTCGTGCCCAGGGACTCCGCGCTCAGGTCGCCCGCCGACCTCGCGGGCCGGAAGGTCGCCGTCGCCGTCCTCAACAACATCCAGTCCCTGACCCTGAACGCGATCCTGGACGCCCGAGGCGCCGGCCGGCCCGTCTACCGGCAGATCCTGTTCCCGCAGATGGGCCCGGCCCTGCAGCGGGGCCAGGTGGACGCCGCCCACGTGGTCGAGCCCTTCGACACCGCCGTCCAGGGCGAGTTGGGGGCGCGCGTGCTGCTGGACGGCGGGTCCGGACCCGCGCGGGGCCTGCCCGCCAGCGGGTACATCACCACGGCCGACTTCGTGAAGAAGAACCCGAAGGCCGCGGCGGGCTTCCGGCGCGCCGTCGAGGCGGCCTCCAAACTCGCCGCCGAGGATCCCGGAGCGGTCCGCACGGAGCTGCCCAAGTACGCCAAAGTGACCGCTGACCAGGCCAGGTCGATCCATCTGCCCGCCTATCCGGCGACCGCCGACCCGGCCGCGCTGCGCCGCCTCATCACGCTGATGCGCACGCAGGGAGTGTTGAAGAAGGACGTCGATCCGGCACCCCTGCTGGTGAAGTGACGCGGCCGGGATGACACGACGTCAGGAACTGCTGCTCGGCCTGCTCGGCGCGGCCGGCGCCTTCGGAATCTGCGAGGTGGTCGCCCGGGCCGGGATCGTACGGCGCAGCTATCTGCCGCCCGCCTCCGAAGTCCTCGCCCGCGCCGCCCGGTTGGCGGGTGACCCCGGCTTTCTCGACGGGATCGGGGTGACCCTGCGGGCGTGGGCGCTGGGCCTGGGGCTCGCCTGCGTGATCGCCGTACCGCTGGGCCTGCTGCTGGGCGCGGTGCCGGTGGTGGAGGCCGCCGTACGCGCGGTGATCGAGTTGCTGCGGCCCCTGCCGTCCGTCGCGCTCATCCCGCTGGTGTCCCTGCTGCTCGGGTCGGGCACCCGGACGGAGGTGACGCTGATCGCGTACGCCTCGCTCTGGCCGGTGCTGTTCAACACCGTCTACGGGCTGGGCGAGACCGATCCGCTGGCCAAGGACACCCTGCGCGCCTTCGGGTTCGGGCGGCTCGCGGTGCTGCTGCGGGTGGAGTTGCCGGCCACCGCGCCGTTCATCGCCGCCGGCGTGCGGATCTCGGCCGCGGTCGCCCTGATCCTGGCCGTCGCGACGGAGATCCTCTCCGGCTTCGGCCAGGGCCTGGGCATCTTCATCGCCCAGGCCCAGACGGAGACGGACGGCACGCGGGACGTGCTGGCCGGGGTGGTGTGGGCGGGCGCCCTCGGGCTGGTGATCAACGGCCTCCTGGTCGGCGCGGAGCGGCGGTTGTTCGCGTGGGCCCAGGAACCCGGCCCGGAGGCGGGGACGTCGCAGCGGAGTCGGCCATGACCGAGACCCCGGGCGGCGCACGGCCCGCCCCGGCATCCGGCCCGCCCCGGGCCACCGCCGTCCCCTTCCTGCTGCGCTGGTCGGTGCTCCTCGTCGCCGTCACCTGCTGGGAACTGGCCGCCCGTGCCCGGGGCAGCGTGTACTTCCCGCCGCCGCTGCAAATCGCCCGGCACACCCGCGACCTGTGGTTCTCGGGGCCGGCCGGCCATCTGTTCCTCACCCCGGCCGCCGTCGACACCATCCTGCCGAGCCTGGGCCGGATGGCGGCCGGGTTCACGCTCGCCGCCGTCGCCGGGATCACGCTCGGGATCACGGTGGGCCGCTCGCGGCGGGCGTACGCGCTGTGCAACCCGGTGCTGCAGTTCGCACGGGCCGTGCCGCCGCCCGCGCTGGTGCCGGTGTTCGTCGTCGTCTTCGACTTCGGTACGCCCATGCAGGTGGCGTCGATCGTGTTCAGCGCCGTATGGCCGGTGCTGGTCAACTCGGCCGAGGGTGCCCGGGCCACCGACCCGCTGCGGCTCGAGGTGGCGGCCGTGCTGCGGCTGACGGCGCCCGAACGGCTGTGGTTCCTGGTCCTGCCCTCGGCGCTGCCCCGGATCTTCGCGGGGCTGCGGCTCAGCCTCTCGCTGTGCCTGATCCTGATGGTGTTCTCGGAGCTGCTGCCGGGCAGTGACAACGGGATCGGCTTCACGCTCACCGACGCCCTGACCCGCTCCGACCTGCTCACGGTGTGGTCGGCGCTGATGCTGCTCGGCGCGCTCGGGTATCTCCTCAACACCGGTCTGCTGGCGGTCGAGAAGCGGCTCGTCGGCCCCGGATCGTCCGCAGGGAGGACGGCATGACGACGGCCACGGTGCGTGAGGCGGTCGTACGGTTTCTGCGCGACACCGGCATGACCACGGTCTTCGGCAATCCGGGCTCCACGGAACTGCGGATGTTCCGCGACTGGCCGGACGACTTCACCTATGTGCTGGGCCTGCAGGAGTCCGTCGCCGTCGGCATGGCGGCCGGGCACGCGCTCGGTACCCGGCGGGCCGCCTTCGTCAGCCTGCACTCGGCGGGCGGAGTGGGGCACGCGCTCGGTGCCGTCTTCAACGCCTACCGCGACCGGGTCCCGCTGGTGATCGTCGCGGGTCAACAGGCGCGCTCCCTGATCCAGTTGCGGCCGTTCCTCGGCGCCGACGAGCCGGCCCTGTTCCCGCGCCCGTACGTGAAGTCGGCCCGCCAGCCGGAACGCGCGGAGGACGTGCCGGCGGTGCTCGCCGAGGCGTACCGGATCGCGATGTCGCATCCACGCGGCCCGGTGTTCGTGTCGGTGCCCGAGGACGACTGGGACCGGCCCGCCGAGCCCGTGACACCCCGCACGGTGCACTCGGGGTTCACGGCCGCCCCGGACGCCCTCGACGCGCTCGCCGCCCGGCTGGCGGCCTGCGCGCGCCCGGCGCTCGTGGTCGGGCCGGGCGTGGACGACGAGGACGCGCTGGAACAGGTCCGGACACTGGCCGAGCGGATCCGGGCCGGGGTGTGGATCAGCCCGCTCTCCGGACGCTCCGGCTTCCCCGAGTCGCATCCGCTGTTCCAGGGGTTCCTGCCGCCCGTCGCCCGTCAACTGGCCGCGCGCCTCGCGCCGTACGACGTGGTGGTCGCCCTCGGCACGCCGGTGTTCACCTATCACGTGGCGGACGGCGGCCCGCCGCTCGCGCCCGGCACCGAGCTGTTCCACCTGGACCGCGACCCCGGCCAGGCCGCCTGGCTGCCCACCGGCACCAGCGTCGTCACCACCCTGCGGCCCGCCCTGGAACGGCTCGCCGGGCTGCTGAAGGAGCCCGACCGCGCCCCGCCACCACCGCGGCCGGCCCCCGTCCCGGCCCCCGTCGATGGGCACCAGGGGCACATCACCCCCGAGCTGTTCTTCGACCTGCTCCGCGCCCGGCTGCCGCGCCACCGGGTCCTCGTCGAGGAGGCACCGAGCCACCGCGACACGCTGCACGCGCGCGTGCCCGTCGAGTCGGGCGGCGGGTTCCTCACCACGGGCAGCGGGGCGCTCGGCTGGGGCCTGCCCCTCGCGGTGGGCCGGGCCCTCGCCGACCGGCGCCGGGTGGTGTGCGTCGTCGGCGACGGCTCGGCGCTGTACTCGGTGCAGGCGCTGTGGAGCGCGGCCCGGCACGCGGCCCCGGTCACCTACGTCCTGCTGGACAACGGCGGTTACGCGGCCGTGCGGGCGCTGGGCCGCCGGATCGGCATCGCGCCCGTCCCCGGCACGGACATCACGGGCATCGACTTCGCCGGCCTCGCGGAGTCCTTCGGCTGCCCGGCGGCTCGTGCCGAACACGCCGACGAGCTGCCGGCAGCGCTGGACCACGCCATGGGCCGGGGCGACGGCTCGGGACCCTTCCTGCTGCACCTGCGGGTCGCCGGCAGCGCAGGCACCCTGTACGAACCCTGGGCCGGGTGAGGGATGCTGCGCCTCGACTCCGTCAGCCGGCACTTCGGCGACACCCGCGTCCTGGACGGCATCACCCTGACCGTGCCGGACGGCCAGCTCCTCAGCGTGGTCGGCCCCTCCGGGTGCGGCAAGTCCACGCTGCTGCGCACCATCGCCGGGCTGCTGCCCGCGCAGGAGGGCACCGTCACGGTCGACGGGACAGCGGTGAGCGGCGTACCGGAGCGGCTCGCGGTCGTCTTCCAGGAGTACGGCCGCTCGCTGCTGCCCTGGCTCACCGTCCGCGACAACGTGGCCCTGCCACTGCGCCGCCGGGGCCTGTCCCGCGCCGCCCGCCGCGCCGAGGCCGAGACGATCCTCGAACGGGTCGGGCTGCACGGGGCCGCCCGGCGCCGTCCCCGGGAGCTGTCCGGCGGGATGCAGCAGCGCGTCGCCATCGCCCGCGCCCTGGTCTGCCGACCCTCCCTGCTGCTCATGGACGAGCCGTTCGGCTCGCTGGACGCGGGCACCCGGGAGGACCTGGAGGACCTGCTGCTGGAGGTCCACCGGACGAACGACACGACCATCGTGTTCGTCACCCACGACATCGACGAGAGCGTGTACGTCGGTGACCGCGTCGTCGTCCTCTCCCCCGGCCCCGGCTCCCGCGTCGTCCGAGACCTGCCGGTCGACCTGCCCGGCGAACGCGACCAGCTCACCACCCGGAGCCTGCCCGGGTTCGTGAAGCTGCGCACGGAGGTCGGGCGGGCCGTGCGCGGCGGCGGGTGAGGCATCCTGGGAGGCGTACCAGGAGGCCGGGAGGTGGCTCGGGATGCGGTGGTGGGTCGGTGGATGCGCGGTCGCCGCGGTCGTCGTTCTGGCGGGGTGCGGGGCATCGGCGGGTCGCGGGGCGGGAGCGGGTACCGGAGCGCCGGGGAGCGGGTCGGCGCGGCCCGCGCCTTCGGTACGGCCGTCGCAGTCGCCGGGCGGCTCGGGGGCGCCGGGCGGCTCACCCTCCCCGGGCGGCACCGCGTCCTCCGGCGGGGCGGCTCCGCCCTCCTCCGGTCGCCCGGCGTCCTGCCCGGCCGGGCACGCTGAGGTCTCCGTGGCCCCCGGAGACCCGGTCCGGCGCCGGGTGTGTGTGCGTCCCGGGACGGAGGTGGCCCTCATCCTGCGCCCGCGCCTGGACGACAAGCGGTGGACGGGCGTGCTGAGTTCGGCGCCGGCGCTCGTGGTGGCGTCCGGCTGGCGGGTGGACGGGGACGGCACCGCGCACGCCACCCTGCGCTGCGCGGGCACCCGGGGCGGTACGGCTCAGGTCACCGCGGCGGCCAGGGCACCGGATGTGGCCGGCGCCGCGCGCCCGGTCTTCACGCTCGACCTGGACGTGGTGCCGTACACGCGGGAGGGGTGACCCCCGAAGGCCCGGGAGTCACCCCTCCTGATCAGCGCTGATCAGCGGCAGGTCAGCGGAGGTCGCACACCTTGACGGTGTAGATCCCGCGGCCGTGCGTGGCGGCGTACAGGGTGCCGCCGTCGGGGCTCGCCTTGAGCTGGAGCACGGCGACGGCCGGCAGGCTGCCGATGCGCTGCCAGGTGGTGCGGCCCGGCGCGCGGTAGACGACACCGAGGTCGGTGGCGACGGCGAGGCCGCCGTCCGCCGTCACCAGCGCGGAGTTTGTCGGCACGTCGGGCAGGTTGGCCGAGACGTCCTTCCAGGTGGTGCCGCCGTCGGTGGACTCGAAGACGTGGCCGACGCCGGCGCCGGGGCCCTCGGTCCAGTGCCGGGAGAAGCCGTTGACGGCGAGGAAGACGTGGTCGGCGTTGTTCGGGTCGACGGCGAAGCCGCTGAGGTAGCGGTTGGGGACGGTGCCGTCGACGGGCAGGCTGATGTCGTGCCAGCCGGTGCCGTCCGCGTTGCCGACGGCGATGCCCCGGGCGAAGCCCTGGTTGTTGCAGGGGCCGCACCAGGCGGCGTAGATCTTCCCGCCGGAGGCGGCCACGGCGGTCGCGACCCGGCCCGCGCCGAAGTCGTGGACGCTGGTCCACTCCTTGCCGCTGCGGATGGCGTAGCCGTGGGTCTGCACCCAGATGTGCCGGCCGCCGGCGACCCAGGTGTTGCCGTCCTTCATGTCCGCGGCGAGCGGGGCGATGAAGCGGGCCTCGCTGGTGGCGTTGTCGGGCGGGGCGACGGAGTACGACGTCGCCTTGCTCGCGTCCGTGATCCAACTGCCGTCGTTGACCGCGCAGTTCTGGGTGACCTGGACGGCGAGGTACACGTACTCCTGGGCGATGTCGCAGCCGTTGGCGGGGTCGGTGAGGGTGTCGCCGCCGTCGCCGCCGAAGTTGGAGCCCATCACCTTGTCGTCGCCGCGCAGGATCGACTGGCCGTTGTCCTGCAGGCCGCCGGTGACGGACAGGCCGCCGTGGTCGAGGTCCTTGCCGATGCCGACGGAGTAGTACTGGAGGGTGTCGATGGTGCCGTCGTTGAGGGACGTCCAGTCGGTGGCGTGGCCGGAGGCGTCCTGGGCGCCGTTCACCGGCCGCTTGTAGACGCCGCCGTCGTTGCCGACGTACACGAAGCTCTTGCCGTGGTAGCGGCCGATCGCGACACCGTGCTGGTCGGAGTGGGTGGTCGGGTTGCAGTCACCGGTCTGCTTGGCGGGGTCGATGCTCCAGCAGGGGAAGGTGAAGTTCCAGTACGGGCCGACGGTGGACCAGGTGCTGCCGCCGTCCTTGGTCTCGTAGACCTCTTCCAGGCCGGCGTACAGGTGCTTCGGGTCGCTCGGGTCGACGGCGAGGAACTGGTTGTACCAGGCCTGGACGCCGGGCATGTAACCGGCCGTGGTGAGCGCCGAGTTGTCGGCGGCGAGGCCCTTGTAGTCGGCGATCTTCGTCCAGGGGCCCGTCGGCGAGCCGGACGTGGAGACGTAGATGCCCTCCAGGCCGCTGTCCGGGTTGGTGTTCAGCTGCTCCGGGGACTGGTCGATGGCGTAGTAGCGGGAGCCGTCGGCGGAGCTTGCGAAGGTGACGTTGCCGACGTCGGCGGCGTCGGCCGGGAGGTCACCGAGGCCGCTGGTGATCCGGGTCCAGGCGCCGTTCACCTTGGTGTAGAAGCCGTTGTAGTCGTCGCCGCTGCGCCAGCCGACGGCCAGGACCACCTTGGAGGGGTCCTTGGGGTCGATGGCGATGTCGTTGGCGATGTTCTTGTACGGCGCGCTCGGGTCGTCGGCCTTCGAACCGCCGGGCAGGAAGTCGGGGTTGGGTGCGTACTCCAGCTTCCAGGGGCCGCTCAGTTCCCTCGTGGAGTGGCTCCACACTCCCTTGCTGGTGGCCGCCCACACCGTGTCGCCGGCGAAGCGCAGCTCGTGGATGGTGGTGCTCTCCAGCTCGTCGCCGCCGACCCGGCTGCGGGCGGAGAAGGTGCCGTGGTGCGGGTGCGTGAGGACGTAGACGCCGCTGCCGAGGTAGGCGTCGGCGTTGGTGGTCGCCTCGCCCGTGCCCAGCCAGAGCCGGCCGGCGCCGTCGAGGGCGAGGGCACCGGTGGACTGGGCGGGCAGCCGGTCGCTGATCGGCTGCCAGTGGCCGCCCCCGCTGCGCGAGCGCCACACCCCGCCACCGGCGCTGCCCGCGTAGACGTAACCGTCGTCGTCGGCGGCGATCGCCGCCATCCGCCCGGTGACGTTCCCGCCTCCGCCGCTGGAGTTGGAGTCGATGTCGCGGTAGCGCGGGTCGTCGGAGTTGTAGGGCAGATCGGTGATGTTGCGCCAGTTGCCGCCGGTGCTCCTGAGGTTGGTGAGGTCGTGCCAGGCGGCGCCGTACGCGCCCGGCGCGACGACACCCGGCGAGGTGCGGGCCTCGGCGTACTGGTCCGCGCCCTCGGCGATCTCGTCCGCCTCGTTCCCGTTATCGCCGTCGTTCGCCGCCACGTGCGGCGACATGGCACCCACCGACTGCTCGCGCTCCTTGGCGAGTTGCCCGGTGACCCGCACACCGAAGGGGCTCACCGAGCGCCCCGAGGCGACGGAGGGGGGAATCGCGACCAGTGCGGCGGACGCGGTGAGCGCGCAGAGGGTGAACCACCGTCTTCTGCGGGTTGGTACGGACACCAGGGACCTCCCGGAAGGCATCGACACGGCCGACGCAGGAGACCCGATCACGCCGACGGCAAAATTTCCGCCATTTGGCGAAATTTTGACGAGGACCTGCCAGTGCTACCGCTCCGTAAGGCGGTTCTTCCGGACGGCGGGGGCAGCCGCGACGCCCTGAGTGCGCCACCTGCCGGCCGTCCTCAGCAGCCGGTCGGCCGGCTCGCGCAGCTGCGGATGGGCGTTGACCGTGTTCCGCAGCCCCCGCACCGGCCTGCGCCACAGCCGCTGAGCGAGCGCCACCGGGTGCGGGCGGGCCGCGAAGCCCTCGGCGACCCGCAGTTCACGGGTCTTGAGCCAGTCCTTGTACTCCTTGTCGCCGCGCCCGAGGTCCACGAGGGTCACCCCGTGCCGCGCCGCCGCCTCGGCGGTCCGCAGATGCATCATCAACCCCGGGGAGTAGTAGTGCAGTTCGGGATCGTAGGCGGTGAACCACGCCGCCAGCACGGTACTCGACCGGGGGCCGAAGTGGGCGGCGACCGGCCGCTCCCCCGCGTAGAGCACGGACAGCACTCCGGTGAAGTGCTCCTCGCGGAGGCGGAAGAGATGGTCGACCAGGCCGACGATCCACGGCCGGGAGAACCGGTCCATACGGCCGGTCCTGCGGTACTGCGCGGACTTCCACCGCATGAGGGTGCGCAGCACCTCCGGGTCGCGCTCGTCGAACTCGAACCGCACCTCGCCGATGTCCCGGCCGAGCCGTCGTTCCTTCTTCAGCGTGGTCTTGGCCAGGCCCGGGTAGGTGCCGCGCAGCCACTCCGGGTAGCCGCCGTCGCCGGGCTTCACATCGATCACCGGGGAGGCGAAGGTGCCCGTGATGTGCGGCGCGAACGGCCGCTGCTCGTGGACGAGATGGTCGAACTCGAAGATGCTGAGCCCGCAGGCCCGCAGCAGTTCCTCCGCGTTCCAGGTGACGCCGGGCCGGTGCACGAGGGCCTGGCAGTCGGACAGCCCGAGCCCGATGGCCCGTCCGGTGCCGAACGGCCCCCGCTCGTACGGGAAGAACCCGGCCGGTTGCCCGCCCTCGCGCAGCACCGCCACCCGCGCCCCGCGCCGGTACCGTCCGACGCCGATCGCGAACTCCGGTGCGAGGAAGGGGTTGGAGTACTCGGGCGACTCGTCCATCGCGCGGTGCCAGGCCCCGCGCAGCTCGGGCGTCAGCTCGCCGGGTCTGTGGATGGTGATCTCCACCTCAGTTCGACCGTCCTTCCGCGGGCTCCGCAAGCGGTGTGCCCGAGGCGGCACGGGCCGGTGAGGCGTATGGATCACGGCTGATGGATCGCATGGGCGACCGCTCCCCCCCATGACGCGCCGGGCGCGTCCTGCCACTGGTTCCGATGTGCGCCGCATCCCCTCCGCGCGCGACTGCTCAAACGTCGCGAAACAGGGCGCACACTGTCAAGGGTGCCTCAGGCGACGGATGATCCGCCACGGGTCTGCCGACATCGTGACAAGTCCGGTGCGCTTCCGGGCCGACTGTCTCAGCGGGGCCGGTGCCCCGGCCTTGCGGCGTGGCCCCCAAGTCCTGGGTTCCGATGTGACGTCGGAGTCGACGGACCTGTACGACGTCAACGTGCTGGATGTCCAGCGGGGGAACCCGGCCGCGCTGCCGCATCTGCGGGTTCGCGGCGATGGACGCGGACCCCGCCGATGTCGCCGGGGCCGTCGTACGGCTGGTGGACGGAGCGGAACCCGTGCCGTTCGCGAATTTCAAGGTGCCTGCCTGGAGCCTGGACGAGGAACAGACGGAGCCGAGGCGGCGGACGGCGGCCGAGGTGTCGCCGGGGGTGTCCTGAAACTCGCCCTGCTGCAGGAGCCGTCCGGGGACCGACTGGCACACTGCCTGATCACCGTGGCCCACACGAAAGGCGGTACGCCATGTCGACCACCCCCCGGCACAGCCTCCCCGAGCCCACCGAGTTGCTGGCCGCCATGCCCTTCGCAGCCGGCCTGGGCATCGAGTTGAAGGAAGCCACTGCCGAGCGCACCGTCGGCTCCCTGGCCTGGTCGCCGCAGGTGTGTACGGCGGGCGGTGCCCTGCACGGTGGCGCCCTGATGGCGCTGGCGGACAGCGTCGGGGCGGTGTGCGCCCACCTCAACCTGCCGGAGGGGGCGACCGGTACCTCGACGGTGGAGTCCAAGACCAACTTCCTGCGGGCGGTCACCGCCGGGCACGTCCATGCCACCGCCCGGCCGCTGCACCTCGGCGGCACCCTCGTGGTGGTGCAGACGGACCTGCGCGACGACCGGGACCGGTTGGTCGGCCAGACCACGCAGACCCAGATCGTGCTCCGGAGGAGCGCAGGCTGAACCACCCGCGCCCGAAGGCCGGCCCCGTTGTTCGAGGGGGCCGGCCTTCGGCGTGTCCGGCCGGGTTCCGGAGCCGTGTACGGCCGGGTTCCGGGCTCGCGCTCTTGACATGAACCTGCGTCAGCCCCGAGTCTTCCTGCTTGAAGTTGCTCGATTGAAGCTCGTTTCGAGCGCTTGTGAGCATGCAGAGCAAGAACAGTCAGTCCGCAGTGCTGCGAGGGGAGCTGTTCCGCCGTGCAAAGACCGCGAAGACTGCGCCACCGTGTGCCGTGGCCGGCCTGGGTACCGCTGGGGCTGGCGACCGCCCTGGCGGGAACCGTGCTCGCCGCCCCGGCACCCGCCCAGGCCGCCGCCACCGCCTCCGGCGCCGTACTCGACCCCGCCCACAGCAGCGTCGACTGGCAGAGCCCGGTCTACGCCAAGGGCACCGGCGGGGGCACCGAGAGCTGTCCCGACCCGGCCGCCGACCCCGACAACAAGGTCTGCGACCGCTTCGACCTGTCCGTCTCGGTGCCGGACGGCTACTGGGACGACAACCCCGAGGGCGGCGTCCCGCTGTCGATCAAGTGGGAGAAGCCCTCCGACGACTTCGACCTGTACGTCTACGACGACCACGGCAAGCAGGTCGCGTCCAGCGCGGGCACCGCCGACCCGGAGGCCACGGTGATCCCGCGGGCGTCCGGGACGTACCACGTGGTGGTCGTGCCCTACGACGTGCACGACAACTCCTTCACGGGCACCGCGTACCTGCCCGCCACCACGGACGCCGGCGATCTCACGTCCTTCTCGGGCGACGACGGCTCCTACACCATCAAGGCCGGTCAACTCACGGCGCAGGCAGACTTCCTGGCGGGCGGTCAGCTACGGCTGCAGGCCGATCCGTCCGGCTCGCTGAGCGACCCCGCGGGCACCGCCATCGTGCGCGAGCGGCCCGCCCCGGAGCGGCACACCTCGTCCTTCGACGCCGGCGACTACTACGGCATCCGCTCCCCGCAGGCGGTGCTGCGCGTCTACAAGAGCCCGCTGCGCTTCGGGCTGTACAGACCCGACAATCGCACCCGGATCTGGCAGGAGGACAAGCCGCTGCGCTGGTCGACCGGCGGGATGCGGCAGAGCCTGGTGCGGGGCGCGGACGAGCAGTTCTTCGGCGGCGGCGAGCAGAACGGCAGCTTCTCGCACCGCGGGCAGACGATGTACGTGTCCAACAGCTTCGACTGGGACGAGGGCGGCTACAACAACTCCCAGCCGTTCTACCTCTCCAGCGCGGGCTACGGCGTCTTCCGCAACACCTTCGCACCGGGCGTGTACACCTTCGGCTCGCCGGTCACCACGGGCCAGCAGGAACGGCGCCTGGACGCCTACTACTTCCTCGGGGACGCCAAGCAGGTCATCGGGAAGTACACGGCGCTGGTGGGCAAGCCCTTCATGCCACCGGTGTACGGCCTCGAACCCGGCGACTCCGACTGCTACCTGCACAACGCCAACCGCGGTGAACGGCACACCCTGGACGCGCTGAAGATCGCCGACGGGTACACCGAGCACCAGATGCCGCTCGGCTGGATGCTGGTCAACGACGGCTACGGCTGCGGGTACGAGAACCTGGAGCAGACCGCCCAGGGCCTGCAGGACCACCACGCCCAGCTCGGCCTGTGGACACAGGACGGCATCGGCAAGCTCGCCGACCAGGTCAAGGCGGGTCAGCGGGTGGCCAAGCTGGACGTGGCCTGGGTCGGCAACGGCTACAAGTTCGCGCTGGACGCGTGCGACGCCGCGAAGAAGGGGATCGAGGACAACAGCGACGCGCGCGGTTTCGTGTGGCTGCCGGTGTCCTGGGCGGGCGCCCAGCGCTGCGGAGTGCTGTGGAGCGGCGACCAGAAGCTGTCCTGGGACTACATCCGCTGGCAGATCCCGACCTACGCCGGGGCGACCATGTCCGGTATCGCCTACAACACCGGTGACGTGGGCAGCATCTACCGCCACGACGCCAAGATGTACGCCCGCGACCTGCAGTGGAAGGCGTTCCTTCCGGCCATCATGACCATGGACGGCTGGGCCACCGACCTCACGACCAAGAAGCCCGCCGACCAGCAGCCCTGGCTGGACGGTGAGCCGTACACCTCCGTCAACCAGAAGTACCTGCAGCTGAAGGAGCGGCTGCTGCCGTACATGTACACGCTGTCGGCCGAGGCGGCGAAGAGCGGTGTCGGGGCGGTGCGTCCGCTGTGGCTGGAGTTCCCGGACGACCCGGGCACCCTGTCGGACCAGGCGAAGTACGAGTTCCTGTCCGGGCCCGACTTCCTCGTGGCCCCGGTCTACCAGGACTCCGACACCCGCGACGGCATCTACCTGCCGAAGGGCACCTGGACCGACTACTGGACCGGCCGCACCTACCAGGGCCCGACCACGGTCGACGGTTACCACGCCCCGCTCGACACGCTCCCGCTGTTCGTGCGCGAGGGTGCGATCGTGCCGATGTGGCCGAAGGGGACGACGAGTTGGCAGACCCGGGACCGGCACGAGCTGGACTGGGACCTGTATCCGGCGGCCCACGGCACCAGTCGCTACACGCTGTACGAGGACGACGGGGTGACCCGCGGCTTCACCCGGGGCGCCGCGGCCACCCAGCGGGTGTCCCTGCACTCCGACAGCGGCGGAACGACCGTCTCGGTGGGCCCGAGCCGGGGCGACTACGCCGGCAAGGCGGACGCCCGCGCGTACCGGTTCACCGTGCACGGCGGCCCGGCCCCCGCACGGGTCCTCCTGGACGGCCGCCAACTGCCCGCTGCCGCCTGGTCGTACGACGCCGGCACCCATGTCACGACGATCACCGCACCGAGCCTGCCAGTGGACCGGGGCTTCACGGTGCGACTGGTCGACGGGAGGTAAAGGAATCGTATGGTCTAGTCCAAAGAGAGAGTTGGTCTAGTCCAACTTATTGACGTGGCCGCAACAGCTCCCGGAGGGTGGGGCTCCCCACCCCGGGCCCCGTCCCGGGTGACCCCACCCTCTGGAGGCACGCAGTGAGACGTCTTCGGGCATGCCTGGGCGCGACAGCGGCCGTCACGCTCGCCGCCGCGGGCACGACCGCGCTCGTCGCGAGCAACGCCTCGGGCGCGACGACCGCGTTGAGCAACCGCTGGTACGCCGCCGCCCCCTATCTGATGCCGCTGGACAACGACCCGCCGGACCCGGCCGCCATCATGGACGCCACCGGCCTCAAGGCCTTCCAGCTGGCCTTCGTCCTCGCCCCCAACGGCGGCGGCTGTTCGCCCACTTGGGGCGGCACCGCACCCGTCTCCTCGGACACGGCCGTGCAGTCGATGATCAGCACCATCCACAGCAAGGGTGGTGACGTCTCGGTCTCCATCGGCGGCTACGGCGGCACCAAGCTCGGTCAGGCCTGCGCGGACGCCGCGTCCACGGCGGCGGCCTACCAGCAGGTCATCACCAAGTACGGGCTGCACGCCATCGACTTCGACCTGGAGGAGCCGGAGTACGAGAACAGCGCGGCCATCAAGAACGAGATCGGCGCGGCCAAGATCCTCCAGCAGAACAACCCCGGACTGTACGTCTCGGTGACGACGGCCGGCACCGCCGACGGCACCGGCTGGTTCGGCAAGCAGATGCTGCTGGAGGCCAAGTCCCAGGGGTTCACCCCGAACAACTTCTCCATCATGCCGTTCGACGGCGGCTTCAACGGGGCGGCGAGCCAGACCGGCGCGCTGACCAACTTCAACTCGATCCTGCAGTCGACCTTCGGCTGGGACCAGGCGACCGCGTACGCCCACGAGGGCTTCTCCGGCATGAACGGCCGCAGCGACTCAGGCGAGTACTTCACCCAGGCGGACTTCCAGACCGTGCTGGACTACGCGACGAGCCACAACATGGACCGCTTCACGTTCTGGTCCCTGAACCGCGACCGGCAGTGCACCCCGCCGGACAACGGCGGCCGTACGTCCGGTACTTGCTCCAGCGTGGCGCAGAACGACTGGGACTTCGCCAAGTACTCCGTGCGGTTCGCCGGCGCCACCCCGCCGAACCCGACGCCCACCCCCACCCCGACGCCCACTCCCACCTCCTGCAAGACCGCCTGGAGTTCGTCGTCGGTGTACACGGCCGGGGACGAGGTCTCGTACGGCAAGCACAACTGGAAGGCCAAGTGGTGGACCCAGAACGAGGTGCCGGGCGCCTCGGAATGGGGGCCGTGGCAGGACGAGGGCGCCTGCTGAACCTCTTGACGTGTCTGGTTCAGACCTTTAGCTTCTCGGGTCATCGACGGCCAAGGATGCGTTCAGCGTTCATCATGCTGAACGCATCCGCCCGGCCCGGCCTTCGCTTCGAAGAAGGGGACCCCCCACATGACCCGATCCCGGCTCCTCGCGGTGCCCACCACCGCGGGCCTCGCCCTCGCCCTGGCCCTCCTCGGCAGCCCCAGCGCGATCGCCGCCGACCCGCACGTCGCGCCCGGGGGCAACTTCGACCTGTCGGTCTGGGAGCTGCAGGAGCCCGTCGGCTCCCCCGGCCACCCGACCACCATCCCGTCGTCCCGGCTCCAGGGCGCGAACGGCTACCAGGACGCGTACTTCTACACCGACACGCGCGACGGGGCGATGACCTTCTGGGCGCCCGAGAAGGGCGTCACCACGCCGAACTCCAACTACGCCCGCTCCGAGCTGCGCGAGATGAACCGCGACGGCAGCACCGCCGACTGGTCACTGTCCGGCACGCACCGGATGAGCGCGACCCTGCGCGTGGTGTCCGTGACGAAGAACGTGTGCGTCGGGCAGATCCACCTCGGCAGCGGCGGCTCCTCCACCAAACCGCTGCTGGAGCTCTACTACCACGCGAACGGTGACATCGTCCTCGGCACGGAGAACTCGCCGTCCGGCGGACAGACCGCGCACACCGTGGGGCACGTTGCGGTCGGAAAGACCTGGAGCTACACCATCGCCGTCTCCGGCGGGAACTCCATCGACCTGACCGTCAACGGCACCACCACCCACTACGGCATCCCGGCCTCGTTCCAGCAGTACAAGCAGTACTTCAAGGCCGGCTCCTACAACCAGTCCGCCTCGGACAGCACCACCGACGGCGCCCGGGTCGCGTTCTACGGCCTGACTGTCAAACACGGATGACACGCCCTGCGACCTGCGAGATTGGTGCAATCGGCCGCGGGGTCGTAGCGTCGAGTGGACGGTCGAACACAGCACAACGTGGGAGCGGCCATGCGTGGAGGACTGGTGGGAACGGCGGTCACCCTGGCGGCAGGAGCCCTGCTGACCACGGCAATGACGACGGCATCGGCCAGTCCCCCGACCCCTCCCGGGGCCGGTGCCCAGGTCGGTCGGGCCCGGCCCGTGCTGGTCGACTGCTTCTTCCACCGGAACGTCCGCCCGGCCGACTTCATCCTGGCCTGCGGTGACGGCAACAGTCGCCTCACCGGACTCCAGTGGTCCCAGTGGAGTCCGGACGGGGCGAAGGCCGTGGGCGTGAACTGGGTCAACGACTGCGACCCGTACTGCGCCGCCGGCACCTTCCACCAGTACCCGGTGGTCATCCGGCTCACCGGCGTGCAGCAGTGGAAGAAGCATCCGTCCTTCGAGCGCTACGCGCAGATCAGCCTGACCTACACCGGCGCCCGGCCGAAGGGCTTCAACCAGGTCATGACCTACCCGCTCTGGGACTGACCCGGTCCCCTCCGGCCCGGCGCGGGCGGCGGCTCAGGCGAGCTCGACCAACAGGTCCCCGCCCTCCACCTGCTGGATCCGGTTGATGGCCAGCCGGGACACCCGGCCCGCCTTCGGAGCCGTGATGGTGGCCTCCATCTTCATCGCCTCGATGGTGGCGACGGTGGCACCGGCGGCGACCTCGTCGCCCTCGGCAACCGCCAGCGTCACCACACCGGCGAACGGCGCCGCCACGTGGCCGGGGTTCGCCCGGTCGGCCTTCTCCGTCACCGGCACGTCCGAGGCCGCGGCGCGGTCACGGACCTGGATGGGCCGCAGCTGGCCGTTGAGCGTGGACATCACCGTGCGCAGGCCCCGCTCGTCCGCCTCACCGATCGCCTGCAGCTCGATCAGCAGCCGGACCCCGGGCTCCAGGTCGACGGCGTACTCCTTGGCGGGACGCAGCCCGTAGAAGAACGCCTTGCTGTCCAGCACGCTGGTGTCGCCGAAGGCCTGCCGGTGGGTGTCGAACTCCCGCGTCGGGCCGGGGAACAGCAGCCGGTTGAGGGTGGCCCGGCGGTCCTTGGCCAGCCCCTCGCGGTCCTCGGCGGACAGCTCGGGCGCCGGCTTGGCAGCGCCCCGGCCCTGCAGCGCCTTGGTCCGGAACGGCTCCGGCCAGCCGCCGGGCGGGGTGCCCAGCTCGCCGCGCAGGAAGCCGATCACCGAGTCCGGGATGTCGAACCGGTCGGGCGTCTCCTCGAAGTCCTTCGGGGAGACCCCGGCGCCGACCAGGTGCAGGGCGAGGTCGCCGACCACCTTGGAGGAGGGGGTGACCTTGACCAGGCGGCCGAGGATGCGGTCGGCGGCGGCGTACATCGCCTCGATGTCCTCGAAGCGGTCGCCGAGGCCGAGGGCAACGGCCTGGGTGCGCAGGTTGGACAGCTGGCCGCCGGGGATCTCGTGGTGGTAGACCCGGCCGGTCGGGGAGGCGAGGCCCGCCTCGAACGGCGCGTAGATCTTCCGCACGCCCTCCCAGTACGGCTCCAGGTCACCGACGGCCCCGAGGTCCAGGCCGGTGGGTCGGTCGGAGTGGTCGGTGGCGGCCACCAGCGCCGACAGGGACGGCTGGGACGTCGTACCGGCCATCGAGGCCACCGCGCCGTCCACCGCGTCCGCGCCCGCCTGGATCGCGGCGAGGTACGTGGCGAGCTGGCCGCCGGCCGTGTCGTGCGTGTGCAGATGCACGGGCAGATCGAACTCGCGGCGCAGCGCGGAGACCAGCTTGGCGGCGGCCGGGGCGCGCAGCAGCCCGGCCATGTCCTTGATCGCGAGGACGTGCGCGCCGGCCTCGACGATCTGCTCGGCCAGACGCAGGTAGTAGTCGAGGGTGTAGAGCCGCTCGTTCGGGTCGTTGAGGTCGGCGGTGTAGCAGAGGGCGACCTCGGCGATCGCGGTGCCGGTATCGCGTACGGCGTCGATGGCGGGACGCATCTGGCCGACGTCGTTGAGGGCGTCGAAGATGCGGAAGATGTCGATGCCGGTGGCGGCGGCCTCCTGCACGAAGGCGTCGGTCACCTCGGTGGGGTACGGCGTGTAGCCGACGGTGTTGCGGCCGCGCAGCAGCATCTGCAGGCAGATGTTGGGCACCGCCTCGCGCAGGGCGGCCAGCCGCTCCCAGGGGTCCTCGGCGAGGAAGCGCAGCGCGACGTCGTACGTGGCGCCGCCCCAGCACTCCAGGGAGAGCAGCTGCGGCAGGGTGCGGGCGACGACCGGGGCGACGGCGAGGAGGTCCTTGGTGCGCACGCGGGTGGCGAGCAGGGACTGGTGGGCGTCGCGGAAGGTGGTGTCGGTGACGCCGATGGTCGGCGACTCGCGCAGTCGGCGCGCGAAGCCCTCGGGGCCGAGGTCGACCAGCAACTGGCGGGAACCGGCCGGGGGTTCACCGGCCGGCAGCGGCGGCAGCTTGGTGACCGGGTCGAGCAGGTCGGGGCGTTCGCCGTGCGGCTTGTTGACCGTCACGTCGGCGAGGTAGGTGAGCAGCTTGGTGCCGCGGTCCGCGGAGGAGCGGGCCGTGAGCAGGTGCGGGCGCTGCTCGATGAAGGACGTGGTGACCCGGCCCGCCTGGAAGTCCGGGTCGTCCAGCACGGCCTGCAGGAACGGGATGTTGGTGGCCACGCCCCGGATGCGGAACTCGGCCACGGCACGCCGGGCGCGGCCGACGGCGGCCTTGAAGTCCCGGCCCCGGCAGGTGAGTTTGACCAGCATCGAGTCGAAGTGGGCGCTGATCTCCGTACCGGCGTGGGTGGTGCCGCCGTCCAGACGGATGCCGGAGCCGCCCGGGGAGCGGTAGGCGCTGATCCGGCCGGTGTCCGGGCGGAAGCCGTTGGCGGGGTCCTCGGTGGTGATACGGCACTGCAGGGCGGCGCCGCGCAGGGTGATCGTGTCCTGGGCGAGGCCGAGGTCGGCGAGACTCTCGCCGGCGGCGATCCGCAGCTGGGCCTGGACCAGGTCCACGTCCGTGACTTCCTCGGTCACGGTGTGCTCGACCTGGATGCGCGGGTTCATCTCGATGAAGACGTGGTTGCCGTCGCGGTCGAGGAGGAACTCGACGGTGCCCGCGTTGCGGTAGCCGATCTCGCGGGCGAAGCGCACCGCGTCGTCGCAGATCCGTGCCCGCACCTCGGGGTCGAGGTTGGGGGCGGGGGCCAGCTCCACGACCTTCTGGTGGCGGCGCTGGAGCGAGCAGTCGCGCTCGTAGAGGTGGATGACCTCGCCCTGGCCGTCGGCGAGGATCTGCACCTCGATGTGGCGCGGGTCCACGACGGCCTTCTCCAGGAAGACGGTCGGGTCGCCGAAGGCGGCGTCGGCCTCGCGGGAGGCGGCCTCGATGGACTCACGCAGTTGGGCGGGCTCCTCCACGCGGCGCATGCCGCGCCCGCCGCCGCCGGCGACGGCCTTGACGAAGACGGGGAAGCCGATCTCCTCGGCCGCGCGCACCAGTTCGTCCACGTCGGTGGAGGGCTGCGACGAGCCGAGCACGGGCACCCCGGCCGCCCGCGCGGCGGCGACCGCCCGGGCCTTGTTGCCGGTCAGCTCCAGGGTGGCCGCGCTCGGGCCGACGAAGGTGATGCCCGCCTCCTCGCAGGCGCGGGCCAGTTCGGGGTTCTCGGACAGGAAGCCGTAACCCGGGTAGACGGCGTCGGCGCCGGCCCGGCGGGCGGCGCCCACGATCTCCTCGACCGAGAGGTAGGCCCGCACCGGATGCCCCGGCTGCCCGATCTCGTACGCCTCGTCGGCCTTCAGCCGGTGCAGCGAGTTGCGGTCCTCGTGCGGGAACACGGCGACGGTACGCGCGCCGAGTTCGTAGCCCGCCCGGAACGCGCGGATCGCGATCTCTCCACGGTTGGCGACCAGCACCTTGCGGAACATCCTGGATTCCCTTCAGCTGCCTGCCGGCGACGAACACCACGGTGTCAGCCACGCCTTGCCGTACATCCCGGCCACCTTAGGGGGTGCTCGCGTGTGCCGACGTGCGACAACCATCACACCGACGGGGTGGGCGACGCCACACGCACGCGCGGTGGGATCAGCACTCCAGGGAGCTCATCGCCGTGTCCTGGGACCGCTCGGCGGTCGCAGGAGCGGGCACGGGCCGGGACGGCGCGGGCGCGGGACTCGCCGGTGGCTCCACGGGCGCGGGCCCGCGGCCCGGGACGGGCAGCAGGGACCGCAGACGGGCCCGCAGCCGTGCGCGGCGGCCGTGCAGCAGGCCGAGGACGATCGCCGAGGCCACCGCGATCAGGTGCTCGCGGCCGGCCAGGTTGGGCACGGCGACGGACTCCCACACCATCGAGCCGCCGGTCAGGGTGAACACCACGGGCGCGCGTTTGACGACCGAGAGGTAGGTGAACAGGCCGACCACGGCCGCGGACGGACCGGTGTCGAGCACTGCCGCATCCGCGTGCGGCAGCCCGAAGCCCCACCAGCCGGGGCCCAGCGCGATCATCACGCGGGCGGTGAGCGTGCCGGCCAGGGTGGTGGCGTAGGAGATCGCCAGCGTCCGGGACCGGCCCAGGGCCAGTTCGGCCCAGGCGAAGGCGAGGAACAGCTGGGTGATGCCCGCCCACACGGGCAGGTCGAGCGCCGGGACGTACAGCGACACGGGGGTGCGCAGCAGCGACAGCCACAGCGGCAGGTCGGCCCTGACGCCGCCGAGCCGTGTCACCCACACCGCGCCGAGCGGGTGCTGGGCGATGGCGTGGAAGAAGATGACGCCGAACGCGGCGACGAACGCCAGCAGCAGCCCGGACAGTCCGCGCCGGGTGAGCCGCCGCACCGGTTCGACGACGATGGCGTGCCACTCGCCCCGCAGCGTGCGCCCGGTGAACCGGGCCAGCCTCGCGAGCAGTGCCCGGCACCACTCGATGCGCGCTTCAGTCGTCATGAGGCACGGCAGCCCATCGCCTTCGGCTCCCCCGTCATGTCCATCGCCCCCTTGACCCCAGTCCGGCATTCCGGCTTTGAGGTGTTTTTCTCATCCACCCGTTTCAGCCGCCATCGTGTAGATGTACGGATCTCTCCCGGTCGGCCCAACCCTGCGCGCGGGTCGCGGCGCCCGCGCGGTCAGCCGCCGGTGCCTTCTTCGGTTCTGGTCGGTGCGGTCACGGGGATAGGGCGTCCGGCGCGGTCCTGGATTCCGGCGAAGCGGGGCGTGTGCTCCCGCTGTCGTTCCGACATGCGCCCGGTCCCTCCCCCGGTGTGGGTCTCTGTGGTGGTGAGACCCGATCGGTGACAGTTCAGCGAGCCATGAGGTGATCGTCAAGATCCTTTACGGACACGTAGGGGTGTGGGAAGACCCACAGACCGTCAGCGGCGGAATCCGGGCCCGAGAGGCAACCTTCGCCCCCTCGGATCCGTCCTCCCCTGTAGGCCCGTTCCCACGCGCCATGGGGGGCGTCCGACGCGGTCGTGAACCTTTCCACCCATCCGGAGCAGCGCACCCCGGCGCAGGCGGTACCGGCTGTGGATTCCTGGCCCGGCCCGGAGCGTTGCTTGACTTGGAGAGCGCTCCAACTCGTAGCGTCGCAGACGTACGGCACGGCGGGTGCGCCATGCGTGTGCCGTACGGAACGACCTTCGAATGCGTGGGAAAGGCTGGGACGTCACATGCGCAAGCGCAGTCTGCGGGACCTCCAGGTATCGGCCATCGGCCTCGGATGCATGGGCATGTCCGCCTTCTACGGCTCCGCCGACCAGGAGGAGGGCATCGCGACCATCCGGCGGGCCCTGGAACTGGGGGTCAACTTCCTCGACACCGCCCAGGTGTACGGCCCGCTGACCAACGAGTCGCTGGTCGGCGAGGCGATCCGGGGGCACCGCGACGAGTACGTGATCGCAACCAAGTTCAACTACCGGATGGACGACGCCGTACCGGGCGACATGAGCACGATCGGCCGGCAGGACGGCTCCGCCGAGCACGTCCGTGCGTCGGTCCACGGCTCGCTGCAGCGGCTGGGCACCGACCGCATCGACCTGTACTACCAGCACCGGGTCGACCCGAACGTGCCCATCGAGGAGACGGTCGGCGCGCTGGGCGAGCTGGTCGCCGAGGGCAAGGTGCGGCACATCGGGCTGAGCGAGGCGGGCGCGGAGACCATCCGGCGGGCGCACGCGGTGCACCCGGTCACCGCCGTGCAGAGCGAGTACTCGCTGTGGACGCGGGACGTGGAGGCCGAGGTGCTGCCGGCCTGCCGTGAGCTCGGCATCGGCTTCGTGCCGTACTCCCCGCTCGGGCGCGGCTTCCTCGCGGGCCGCTTCACCTCGCCGGACGAGCTGGACGAGAACGACTTCCGGCGCAACAACCCGCGCTTCACGGACGCCAATCTGGAGGCGAACCTGCGGCTGGCGGCGAAGGTGAAGGAGATCGCCGCAGAGAAGGACGTGACCCCGGCCCAGCTGGCCATCGCCTGGGTGCTGGCCCAGGGCGAGGACCTGGTGCCGATCCCGGGCACCAAGCGGCGCAGCTACCTGGAGCAGAACGCCGCCGCGGCCGGCATCGAGCTCACCAAGGAGGACCTGGCCCGCATCGACGCGGAGCTGCCTGCGGCGGCCGGTGAGCGGTACGACGAGGCGGGGATGCGAGCCGTCAACCGCTAGGCCGAAGGGGATGCCGCCCTTTTCGGGGGCTGCGTCTCCGGCGTCGGACATAGGCGACCGTCAGCGAGCCCAGTAACGGCCCCCACAGGAGCAGGGGCGTGTAGCAGACGTAGAGGGACAGGGCCTGCCAACCGCCCGCTCGGGTCGGGAAGTCGGCGGGCAGGCGTTCGCCCGTGATCGTCCTGCCCATGATCTCGGTGAGGAAGGTCAGTACCGTCCACAGCAGGGTCAGGGCGGTGGCCCCGAGACCGGCCGGGATCACCGCCGCGCTCACCGGGACGCGTCGGCCGCGCAGATACGGCACCCACCCCGGGAACACCTCGCCCCAGCGGGCGATCAGACCGAACGCGGTGAGCGCGAGGACCTCGCAGAGTACCGAAAGGCCGATGACGTAGGCCCGTTCGCCGAGGCCGATGCCGGGACGGAGGGCGACCGGCAGCCGCCACAGGCTCGACGGCAGCACGGTCAGCGGTATGGCGCAGGCGATGCGGCGTGCGCTTCGGGAGACGCCCTCGACGGGTTCGTGCGCCTCCCGCCAGGCGGCACGCAGACGGGCGGGGCGGGCGGCGGTGCCGGGCGGCATCGGGGCCATGCGCGGTCCTCGGTCTCGGTGGGCCCGGCGGGCCCGTGCGGTATCGAAGATCGCAGGGCCGACTGGTCCGGTGGATCGTCCCGTGGGCCGAACCGTTTCCGCCGCATGGCGGAGAAGCAGGTGGACCGTGGGAGGAGCACGTCGGCCCGGGGCTTCAGACCGCCGTTCCCGGGCGCAACCGCGCCTGCTCCTGCTCGTGGTGGGTCGGGAGGTTGTACACGTGGAAGGCCTGGCCGATGACCGGCTGGGCCACGTTCCGCACGCGGACGCCGCCGCTGGTCATGCCGTGCTCGGTGCCTGCGTGGGCGTGCCCGTGCACGGCGAGGTCGGCACCCGCGGTGTCGATGGCCTCCGCGAGTAGATAGCTGCCGAGGAACGGGTAGATCTCCGGCGGCTCCCCGGCCAGGGTGTCCGGCACGGGCGCGAAGTGGGTCAGGGCGATCCGCACGTCGCAGTTCCAGTCGGCCAGGTCCTTCAGCGCGCTGTGCAGGCCGTCGGCGCACCGGCGGCTGTAGCGGACGAACTCCTTCATGAGGTGTTCGCCGAACTCCCCGGCACAGCGTCCGACGAATCCGCCGCCGAAGCCCTTGGTCCCGGCGACCCCGATCCGGGCCTCGCCCGCGCTGACGACGGCGGCCTGGCCCTCCAGGACGTGCGCGCCGACGTCCCGCAGGGCCGCGGCGACTTCTTCGGGCCGTTCGTCGTGGTGGTCGTGGTTGCCCAGCACGGCGACGACGGGCACCCCCAGGTCCTTGATCTCCCGTGCGACGACCGCGGCCTCCTCCGTCGTGCCGTGCCGGGTGAGGTCGCCGGCGAGCAGCAGGACGTCTGCGTGCTCGGGCAGCGTCTCGAAGGAGGGACGCAGCGTGCCCTGGCTCTCGGGGCCCATGTGGATGTCCCCGACGGCCGCGACGCGGATCATGTCAGGTCCTCTCCGTGGTCGGGCGAGGAGGTCCCGGCGACGAGGATGTCGCAGTGGACGGGATGCCCCGCCAGCTCCTCCCGGGCCATGGTGCAGATGTCGTCCCGGCACTGGCTGGACGGCACGGTGCCGGTCAGCAGGATGGCGTCTCCGCGCAGCTCCAGCCGTACGCCGAGTTCTCCGAGGTCCCCGGTGACCAGGCGCTCGGCGAGGTGGGCGACGCGGTAGTCCAGGTTGCCGGCCTCCGACGGGGGCGGCGGGCTCGTGTCGGTCATGGCTGCCCCTCCTGGGGTTCGATCACGTTCAGCCGTTCGAGGAGGAAGAGGAAGGCCGCCGGCATGGGCTGGTCGCCGCAGGCCACCCGGAGCGCCTCCCAGTCGACCTTCTCGCGGACGGCGCGGGCCACCGGCAGGACGGCACCGAAATCGCAGTAGTGCTCCGAGAAGGCGCTGATCAGGCTGTGGATCAGGTCGGTCGGGGAGAGGACGGGCATCAGCACCGAGTCGACCGGCAGGACATGGGCGCGCTCGAGCATGTCCTCGGTGACGGGCTGGTGCGCGAGGGCGAAGATGATGTCGATGTTCTGCCCGCGGCAGGTGGTCTTCAGCAGCCAGTCCTCGGGCGGGGTCCGGACGGGGAGGCCGGCCTCGCGCAGGGTGGTGGCCACCGCCTCGGCGTCGTCGGGCAGTACGCAGAAGTCGGCGTCGTGCTGGAGGTAGCGGCTGCCGCCGTGGGCGTAGACGGCCACGCTGCCGGCGAGCGCGAAGGGGTGGCCGGCGCGTTTGAGCAGCGCGCCGATCTCCTTGGTGGCCTCCAGGATCGCCTGGCTGCGGTCCTGCGGCAGGCCCGGCTGTCCCGGTGCGGGCACGTCCGGCTGCCCGGATGCGGCCGCGACGGGCCGGTCCGGTCCGCCCCCGGCGAGGCGGAGCTCGGTGACCTCCGGTCGCCGGAGTGGGGCGCCCTCCCCGTTGTGCGTCATGGCATCTCCGTTCGAGACCCCGGCACCCCCGGGTCGGCCGGTTCGGACCCGGGGGCCGTACGGGTACCCGGCGCGACCGCACCGACACGGCGTACGGCCGGGCGGTTCGCGGCCGCGGCCCCACGACCGGCGCCGGAGTGCCGAGACCGGTTCGGACGCGGCGGAAGGCGCTGCGGCCGCGCCGGGCGTGATCAGCACGGCGGCGCCGCAGTGCCGGCCCGGGAGTCCCCCCCACAGGGAAGGGGCTGCTGCGGCGCCGCACGTGATCAGCAGGCCGCGGCCCGTGCCCCGCACCCTCGCCGGATGCCGTGCCGGCGGCCGGTGGCCGCACTGACGTGCGTCGCGTCCGGCCCTGGCGCACGCTGGAGGGATGAGGCCCTGGTCAAGGGCGGCGGGTTCACAGCAGCCGTGGCAGTCGGTACACGCTCTGCTGCTGCTCCCGGTCCTGCTCATCGTGGTGATCACGGTGGTGGACGTGCAGGCTCCCACCAGCGTCCACCTCGGTCCCGCCCTCGTGATCGCGCCCGCCATCACCCCTTCGTTCGCCGGGCCCCGGACCACGGCCGCCATCGGAGGGCTGGCCCTGGCCGCCCAGGTCCTCATCGGTGTGACGCACGGCGGGCTCGGCACCATGAACCACGTCGTGCAGATCATCACCCTCGCGGTGCTGACCCTGCTGCTGGTGCTCTACAGCGCCCTGCGCGAGCGCCGGCAGGCCCAGCTGGCACAGGTCCGCACGGTCGCCGAGGCCGCGCAGCACGTGTTGATGTGGCCGCTGCCCGAGCAGATCGGCCCGCTGCGGATCGCCTCGCTGTATCTGGCGGCGGAGGACGAGGCGCAGATCGGCGGCGACCTGTACGCGGTGACCCGGTGCGACGGCGCGGTACGGGTCCTGATCGGGGACGTGCGCGGCAAGGGCCTGTCCGCCATCGGCGAGGCCGCGCTGCTGCTCGGCGCGTTCCGGGAGAGCGCGCACCGGCACATCGCGCTCGCCGAGCTGGCCACCTTGCTGGAGCAGAGTGTCACCCGTTACGCGGCTGACCTGGATCCGCCGGAGGAGGCCGGCGAGCGGTTCGCCACCGCCCTGCTGGTGGAGATACCGGACCGGGATCCGGTCACCCGGATGACCAGCTGCGGCCATCCGCCACCGCTGCTGTTGAGCCCCGGCCACGCCGTCACGGTGCCGAGCCTGCACCCCTCCCCGCCGCTCGGGGTGCACGGCAGCACCGAACACACGCTGGACGTGTTCTCCTTCGAGGCCGGTGACACCCTGCTCCTGTACACCGACGGCGTGGTGGAGGCCCGGGACGCCCGCGGACGGTTCTATCCGCTCACGGAGCGGGTCGCGCTGTGGACCGACGACGCCCCCGAGGCGCTGATGCACCATGTCCGGCGCGATCTGCTCGCCCATGCGGGCGGCCGGCTGGGCGACGACGCCGCGCTCATCGCCCTGCACCGCACGGCCGTCGACCGACGCCGCCACCACGGCCGGACCACCGGCTCGGACACCTTCCAGCGCGGGTGACCCGTATGCCGGCAAGTACATCAAGAATCTGACGCTCTATCAGATTGGTCGCCGAGGCGCACGCGCGGGCTCAAGGTGGCCCCGGGTGGCACCGACCGGCACGGCAGGCGTGAGCCCCGCCCCGAGTGGGGCGGGGCGGGGCCGCACGCCCCCCGGTCAGCGGACCGACCTGAGGTCGGTGATCTTCAGGGTCTTCAGGTCGGACTGGACGTCGATCCGGCTGACCTCGGCGTGCGGCCCGTCACCCCAGGTGAGCGTGACCAGGCTGGTCGCGTGGCCGGCACCGGAACCCGTGTAGGTCACCTTCCACTTCACCGGCACGTTCTGCGCGAAGAGGATGCCGTCCGCGTGCTCCTTCTTCTCGAAGGCGGCGACCTTCTTCTGTGCGGCGGCGGAGAGGTAGAAGGCACGCAGCGCCTTGGCGGCGTCACCGGCGGACTTGTCGTCGGTGGACCAGACGGCGTCGATGTAGGCGCCGTAGAAGTCGGCGACGTGCTGGGTGACGTTGCGCGGGTCGCCCTGGGCGGAGCTCACCGCGGCGGCACGGGTGGTGCGGCTCGCGCCGGCACCCGCGAGGGCGGGCGTCACGGCGGCCAGGGTGAGGCCGCCGGTGAGGGCGACGGCGGTGATGAGGGTCTTGCGACTACGGACGGACATAGGTCTCATTCCCCCGGTTTCGTTACGACCGGGCTGATCCCGGCCGTCGACGGACCTTAAGACCTCATTTCCCTCGCACCGGTTCCGCTTTCTCTCGGCTTTTTCCCACTCCGTTCCCGGAATATGAGGCAGCCGGATGGTTGTGCCGAATTCCGGTCGTGTTTCCGCGTCCTTTCGGTCATTCCGCCTCGGTCGGCCGCGGTGAGCGTGGCGGTCATCGTCAGCGGGAGAGTCGGGTGGCGTACGCGGGCTCACGCCACCGGGCAGGGGAGCCGCCCGACCCGCCGTACGAAAGGGGGCGGGGCCGGGGTCCGGGAGGTGGGTGCGGACCCCGGCCCCTGGTCTGTGGGAGCCTGCCGGCGGCCTGGCCGGGCCGGCCGTTCCGTCAGGGCTTGCGGGCGACCGCGCCGTACATCGCTATGTCCTCGTCGCGGATGTTCTGCTCGCCGGTGCCGTCCGGATGCCACTTGTGGACCTGGACGATGCCCGGCTCGACCAGCTGCAGCCCCTCGAAGAACTCGTGGGCCTCGCCGAGGGTGCGCAGCCGCATCGGCATGTTGCGGGCCGCGTACTCGCGGGCGACCCGGCCTACCTCCTCGGGCGCGAACTCGGCGGTGCCGATGGACATCGCCAGGTAGCTGCCGGACGGCAGCGGCTCGAGCAGCCGCCGTACGACACCGACCGCGTCGTCCTCGTCGAGCATGAAGTGGACGATGGCGATGACGGTGAGCGCGACGGGCCGGTCCAGGTCCAGGGTCTCGCGCAGTTCCGGGGCGTCCAGGATGGCCGCAGGGTCGCGGAAGTCGGCCTCGATGTAGGAGGTACGACCCTCGGGCGCGCTGGCCAGCAGGCCCTGGGAGAGGGTGAGGACGATCGGGTCGTTGTCGACGTAGACCACCCGGGACTCGGGGGCCACGGCCTGGGCGATCTCGTGCAGGTTGGGCGAGGTCGGGATGCCGGTGCCGATGTCCAGGAACTGGCGCATATCCGCCTCCTCGGCGAGCCAGCGCACGGCGCGGTTCATCCAGTCGCGGTTGGCGCGCATGTGGACCGGGAGCGCGGGCCACTCCCGGGACATGGCGTCACCGGCCTCCTGGTCTGCGGGGTAGTAGTCCTTGCCGCCGAGGATGTAGTCGTAGATGCGGGCGGAGTGGGCGTTCTCGGTGTCGATGCGGTCGGCCGGCCATCCGTTGTCGGGCAACGCCGTGTCTCCCATTCGGGTCGGGGGGTGGGGACTTGCGTACGAACAGGTGGGTGCGTCACAGCTCCTTGCGGATCGCGCCGAGCAGGGCCTCGGTCTTCCGGGCCGGCGCGGCCTGGGCGCCGAGCCGGTCCAGCGCCTCCCGGTACACCACGACGTCGTCGGCCTTGTCGAGGTAGACGGCCCCGACCAGGCCGTTGAGGTAGACGATGTCGGGCAGTTCGCGGGCCCTGAAGCGGAAGAGGTGGTAGGCGCCCGCCCGCATCGCCGGGTGGGGGCCGTTGGCGAACGGCATGAGCTGCAGGGTCACATGGGGCAGCCGGTTCACCTCGATCAGGTGGTCGATCTGCGCCCGCATCACCTCCGGTCCGCCGACCGGCCAGCGCAGCACCGTCTCGTCCATCACCACCCACACCCGCGGCGGCGCCTCGCGGGCCAGGAGTTCCTGGCGGCGCATGCGCAGCGCGACCCGGCGCTCGGTGGCCTCGGCGGAGGCGTGCGGGCTGTCCGCGCCGAGCAGGGCGCGGGCATAGTCCTCGGTCTGCAGCAGGCCGTGCACGAACTGGTTCTCGTACGCCCGGATCTGCAACGCCGCCTGTTCCAGGCTGAGATACGCGGCGAACCAGTCGGGCATCACATCGCGGTAGGTGTGCCACCAGCCGCGCTTGTTGGCCTCGCGCACGGACTTCAGGAAGGTGTCGATCTCGTCCTGGTCGGCGACGCCGTAGACCTGGAGCAGCTTCTCGGCGTCCGCGAGCCGCAGCCGGGCCACCTTGGCGGCCTCCATGCGGCGGATGGTGGAGTGGCTGACGCCGATGGCGGCGCCCGCCTCGGCGTAGCTCAGGCCGGCCCGGGTGCGCAGTTCCTCCAGCTGCCGGCCGAGGATCATGCGCAGGACGGAGGGGGCGCCGCCCCAGTCGGTCTCCGCGGTCATGCCCCACACCCCCTCATCAGGTCACGGGGACACCGTCGCACACGGTCGCTCTCCCGGGGCCATTCGATCACGTCCTGGCCGGAGCAGCATGCACTTCGCCACTTGCAAATTTCAACTTGCTGGTTGCGGAGCGTTCTTGGCGGGTGCCACAGTGGACTCACTGCTCCGGCCGACCCAAGGAGCGGGCGGCGCGGACGGGTTGGGGGAGACCGGGCCGCACCAAGGCCTCGTACGAGGTCCGTCGTCCGCTGCGCGGGCGGTCGGCCCGACACCGCACCCCCACGCGAGGCCGGACGAAAGGCGCACGGCGATGGCTCCGCCCTTCCTCTCCCAACCGCTCCGCCACCCGCCCGAGCACCGGAGCCCCGCCCAACCACCGCTGCCTGCCGGCCCGTTGCGCCTGCCGGTGGTACCCCACGAGAACCGCCCCGAAGACCGCCCGGCCCCACCCCCCGCTGCCGTCCAGCGCCCAGGCCGGACACCGACCCGTCCAAGCCGGCCGGACCGGGCTCCGGACAGCGCAAATCGGCCAACCCTGATCCTGGACCACGGGGACGACCCGCACCCGGCTCCGGACAGCGCGGAACGGCGCGGCGGGTGGGGGGTCGCCGCCGATGGACCGGGCCGTCGCGCGGACACGGCGGGCCTGCCGGAGCGGTCCTCGGAGGGCACCAAGGACGACCCACACCCCTCCGCAGGGGCCGCGGAAGTCCACCCACACCCCGCCTCGGAAGACGCCGGGGAGTGCCCCCAGCGCGCCCCGGAGGACACGGACGACTTACCACAGCGCGCCTCGCAGGACACCGGGGAACGCTCGCTCCCCGGCCCGGAAGCCCTGAATCATGCGCGTCGACCGCCGAGCGCGGCCGGCGTCCCGAGACCACCCGGAGGCGGGCGGCTCGGTCGACTCCCTGGGCCCCTCGGCCCCGACCGGCTCGCCTCCGGGGACCCGCCTCCCCGCTCCGCCGCCGCGTTCGAGCTGCCCGCGCAGCCGTCGGCCGTCGGCACCGCCCGGCGTGTCGTCGAGGACCTGCTGACCGCCTGGGGCGTGCCGGACGGCCCCAGGGCCGACGCGCTCCTGGTGACCTCGGAGCTGGTCACGAACGCCCTCGTGCACGCGGCCGGTGCACGGATCGCCTGCCGGCTGCGCGGCACGGCGGACCGGATACGGATCGAGGTCGAGGACCAGGACGGCGGCCCCACGCTGCCCGTGGCGCGCCGCCCGGCGCCCGACGACCAGCACGGCCGCGGGCTCTTCCTGGTCGACGCGCTGAGCCGCGACTGGGGCGTGACGCCGGTGTCCGGCCGTCCCGCCCGGGTCGTCTGGGCGGAGCTGCCGTCCGGCCACGACCGACACCACGACTGACAGCGTGCCCGCCCCCACCAGACCACCCACGGACCATCCCCCACTCGTCCGAAGGATGCCCATGCGCCTCGTCGCCCCCGCCCCCGCGCCGTACGCCGACCCGTCCTGGACCCGCACCCGCCCCGGGCCCGGCTCCCAGGAACAGGCCGGCTGACCCCGCACCCGCCTAACCACCCGGCCGCTTCACTCCCCCGTCCCAAAACCACCCCCACCGACACCCCACCCGCCCCCGAACCCCGGTACATTCGCCGCCGGTGCGGGTCGTCCGCATCCTCGGGGCTCGGCGTCCGCACGGGTTCCCTGGTCGTCGCGCGGGCCGTTCCCTCGGGGGTGTGCATGGTCTGGTCGGTGATCCGCCGGAGGCGGGCCGCCACGGCCGGGCTGCCCGTGCCCGGGCGGTGCGGGCCCGAGGCCGGCCGGCATGTCCTGGCCACCGAGCGGCTGTTGCTGTTCACGCCCCGGACCCGGCTGGACGTGGCGGCGGCCCTCGCCGCCTGCGCCGACGCCGAGGCGCAGCGCTGGCTCGGCACCCAGGCGGACGAGGTCGTGCCCGACCCGAGCACCCGCAGGGCCCTGCTGGCCTGGCGGCCGGCCGGCGACGACGGTCGCCGGGTGCCCCGGAAGCTGGCCCAGCCGTACGCACCCGGCCCGGACGACCCCCTGCTGCTCGTCTGCGTGCGCAGGTCGGACCTCGGCTACGCCGGCGCCCTCGAACTGGAGCACCGCACCGGCGAGATGGGCGGCTGGCTGGCGCCGGCCTGCCGCGGCCAGGGTCTGGGCGCGGAGCTGTTCCGCGCGGGCGCCGCCCTCGCGCACACCCACGCCGGGCTGAGCACCGTCCGGGCGGGCGCGGAGCCCGGGAACACCGCGAGCCGACGGGCCCTGGCCCGGGCCGGCTTCGTCCCGGACGAGGGGCCGCCCCGGCACACGCTGCCCGACGGCCGTGTGGTCGAGGCCGTCTGGCACCGCCACGACAGCGCGGCGGCCTCCCGCTGCCGCTGACGACCACTCGACCACCGGACCACACGATCACCGACCACCCCCCACCCTTCACGGAGAGCCGACGTGACAGACACCGGATTCAGCCCGGAGTGGATCGACACCGGCAAGCCGCACTCCGCGCGGATGTACGACTGGTTCCTGGACGGCAAGGACCACTACGTCGTCGACGCCGAGGCCGCGAGCAAGGTGCTGGAGTTCTTCCCGGACGCCAAGGACTCGGCCTGGGCCAACCGCGAGTTCATGCACCGGGCCGCGCGCTTCGTCGCCGGCCAGGGCGTCGACCAGTTCCTGGACGTGGGCACCGGTATCCCCACCGAGCCGAACCTGCACCAGGTCGTCCAGGCGGTCGCCCCGAGCGCCCGGGTGGTGTACGTCGACAACGACCCGATCGTGCTGCGGCACGCCGAAGCCCTGCTCAAGGGCACGCCGGAGGGCCGTACCGCCTATCTGCACGCCGATGTCCGCGAGCCGGAGCGGATCGTGGAGTACGCCCGGGAACATCTCGACCTCGGCCGGCCCGTGGGCCTGTCGCTGATCGCGCTGCTGCCCTTCGTGACGGACGAGCAGGACCCGCACCGTGTCGTCCGCACCCTGCTGGAGCCGCTGCCGTCGGGCAGCTACCTGATGCTGTCGCACGGCGGCACGGAACTGTTCGACCCCGAGGTGTGGGGGCGGATAGACGCCGTGTACCGCTCCGGTGGCACCTCGGTGCGGTTGCGGTCGTACGCCGACGTGGTCCGGTTCTTCGACGGTCTGGAGCTCGCCGAGCCGGGTGTCGTGGAGGTCACCCAGTGGCACCCGGAGCCGGACATGCGGGTCCGCGTCGAGCAGCCGGTGTACGTGGGGGTGGCCCGCAAGCCCTGACCACCTGCCGCGCCGGCCGCTCCCCGAGGACCTGTGCGGCGAAATGCCGCCCGGCGCAACACCGCCTCGGCCGGGCTGATGCGTCGCAGCGGCTTCGCGGAGGAGGCCACCATCAGCCTCTTCGTACGGCCGCTCGCCGAGTGCCCCGACGGCGACGCGGGGCGGGCCCGTCATGCACCGTGGGCAGCGGGGCCCGCCGTGAGGAGCGGGGCCGGCCACCGCCTTTCCCGGGCGCCCGCCTCGTGCCGCCGGGACGTGCGCGGGTTCAGTGCCGGGCCCCGCCGGATCGTGCGTGGGCGTCCAACGCCTCGGCGGCGGTGCGGAGTTGCTCCGCGGCCGTGGTGCAGGCGGCGGCCTGCTGCTCCAGGGCGGGACGGCTCCAGTCGGGCGCGGCCGGGCAGCCGCTCAGAGTGGCCGCGGTGGCGAGCAGTTGACGGGCGTAGCCGTCCATGCGGTCGGCGTCGGCCCGCAAGGTGCCGACCTGTGCGAGGAGTTCGTCGGCCGAGGCCGTGATCGCGCGGGGGGACTCGGTCACCATGGCGGCTCCCACTCGACTGGGGATGAGGACGGGGGGATTCAGCGCGGCAGGACGGCGCCTGCGCTGCGGTGCAGCATGAACTGGGGGCAGGTCAGCACGAACCGGGGCCGGGTCCGGTCGATGCCGAGCCGGCGCAGCTGTCCGGCGAGGGGTTCGGCCGCCGCGGTGTGCAGTCGCAGCCGCACGCCCGTGCCGGGGTGCAGCCTCGGCCTGCCGTGGGCCCGGACCAGGGTGCGTACGGTGCTCTCGGACCGGCGGCCGTAGAGGATCCAGTCGGCCTCCGGGCAGCGGACGCCCGGTCCGAGCCGGCCCTGCACGGTGATCCCGAGGTCCCCGGACCGGACGCCGATCCGCCGGCCCGTCAGGTCGACCTCGGCGGTCGTCCGCATCGCGGGCTGGCCCCAGATCTCCTGGGCGACCACACGGGCCTCGTCGCTGGTGACGGCGAGGGAGAGGACGTATCGGCCCGTGCGGCGCAGGTCGACGCGGCGCAGCAGGTCCGCGGCGACGTCGTACGGGCGCGGCCGCCACAGGTCGTCGACCAGGACGGACAGGGCGATCTCGGTGTGCGGGCCGATCGTGGAGCAGCGGTGCTCGTAGAGCGACAGCACGGCGAGGGCCCGTCGGCCCAGCCGGCTCGGGGTCAGCCAGGTCACGCCGGGCAGCAGGCGGCGCGTCGCGTCCGGGCAGACGGGGAAGCAGAGGTGGGCGACGGAGGAGTCGTAGTAGCGCACCGGTACGTCGACCGGGCCGGCCGTCGTCGGGATGGAGGTGGTCGGCAGGGTGAGGAACGGGTAGCCGTCGGGCGGGTGGGCGCGGTCCTTGAGCTGGTAGGCCTGGGTGCGCACGATCGGGCCGCGGTACGGCGTCAGTGCCGCGTCGACGTCCCGGCGGGCCTCGGGGATGACCGTGCGCAGGTGCTCGATGTACTCGCGGAGCATGTGGCACAGCGGGAACTCACGGGTGGGCCCGGTGTAGTCGACCGCGTACCGGTGCGGGTGCGGGTCGAACACGGAGCCCGCGTCCCGGCCGTCCAGGACGGGCACGACGTCGTGCTGGTTGGTGATGCTCGCGACCCAGGTGCGCGGGTCGGCGGGCTTCTTGTCGTCCACCGGCGAGCCGACGGCGACGATGTGCGTGACCCGGTAGGTGCGGCAGAACTCCTCGTCCTGGGCGAGGTTCATCAGCGCGATCCCGCCCTCGCCGTGTCCGATCAGCGCGAGCTCCGCGCCGCGCGGGATGCCGTAGTCCGCCAGGGCGAGCAGGACCGAGCGGGTGCGGGGCGAGTCGGCCAGGACCAGGTTGCGCCAGGCACCGACGAAGTCCTGCGGGGAGTCGTTGCGCGGCCGGCCCGGTGCCACGCCGGGCGCCTGGACGACATAGCGGACGACACCGTCGGGACCGCGCACGTTCTGCACGAGGATCCGTCCGTCGGCGGACAGCACGTCGATGTTGCGCAGGTACCCGAGGAACGAGCCCTCGGTGGCGATGAACTGCTTCTCCTGGTCCGTGAGGTCGACGGCCTCGGCCGCGCCCCGGTCCGTGTCCGCGCGGTGCGGGCCGCTGATCCGGTGCAGCGGATCGGCGGAGGGCCGGGGGGACGGCCAGACGGTCGGCTCGGCGGACGGCTCACGCCCCGACGCGAGCGCCCAGGCGGTCTCGTCGTGCTCCGGGTCCTCGTCCAGCAGGGCGCGGACGGCGACCAGTTCTGCCATCAGCGGGGCGAGCCCGGACAGGGCCCGCTGGGCGCCCTGGTCCCGGAACAGGGCGCGCAGCGCCCGTACCGCCGCCGGGTCGCGGTCGGCGGTGACGGCCTCCAGCAGCCGGCGCATGCCCGGGTCGCGTCGGAACTCGGGGTGGTCCACCAGCACGGCGGCGACCCGCAGGCGCAGCGAGGTGACGGCGACCAGCGCGGCCAGGCTCTCCCGGCCCAGCACCGCACCCGCCGCACCGAGCACCTGGCCCATGCCCTTCGGCGCGCCGTCCGCCGGGCCGCCGAGGCCCTGTCCGTTCGTCAGGGCCCGCAGCAGCGCCCACCGGGCGGCGAGGCCGGTACGGGGACGGCGGCGCGCGGAGGCGGTCAGGGGAGGCGCGAACAGCGTGGTGCCGGTGCGTGCGGACACCGCGCGAATGCCCTGGGCGACCTCCACCACGTCCCGTGCGCACCGGCGCAGCAGCTCTCCGGTGTCCTGACCGTCCGGCGCGAGCCGTCCGGGTGCGTGGCCGTCCGCTCGCATCCGACGCTCCCTCGTTCGACGACGTACGACGACACAAGACAGGGTTCAGCCGCGCCGGAGCGGCGCGATCCCGGTCCCATCGTCGGCCAGGGACACCGGGCCCGCACCTTCATCCGTCCAGGCAGCGGACGCCGAGGCCGTGCGGCCCGCCGGGCCCGGACCCCACGGCCGCACGACGGCTGCATCGATCACCGCGCACACCGCCGCATACTCCCCCGCCCCGCCTCGGCAGCCGGGCCCGGACCATGTCCCCCGAACGGCCGCAGGGCGTTCCTCCCCCGCCGGTCGCAACGGACGGCGGGGGAGGGCTTCGCCCCCCGCCGGTCACCGCGCGTGAGCGTGCACACCTCGTTCGGGTGGCCGCCCGTGGGGCCGCCGGCTCATGCCCCGGGCATCAATCCCGCGGCGACGGTGGCCCCGAGCTCCCAGCACGCCTCGGTGTCGGCCTTGCCGGGCTCGCCGGTGACCGTCACCGTGTCGGCGGCGCGGCGCCAGCCGAGGCCGGTGGTGACGGCCTCGATGGCACGGACGGCGCCGGTGACGTCACTGCCGCCGTGGACGTAGTAACCGAAGGGCCGGCCCCGGGTCTCGTCCAGGCAGGGGTAGTAGATCTGGTCGAAGAAATGCTTCAGCGCGCCGGACATGTACCCGAGGTTCGCCGGTGTGCCGAGCAGATAGCCGTCGGCCGCCAGGACGTCGGAGGCGGTCGCGGACAGCGCGGCCCGGCGGACGACGCGGACGCCCTCGATCTCCGGTGCCGTGGCGCCGGAGACGACGGCCTCGAACAGCGTTTGGCAGTTGGGCGAGGGGGTGTGATGGACGATCAGCAAGGTAGGCACACCCCGCACCCTGCCGTGCCCGCTCGGCGCCTCGCAAACGACGGGCGTGGCGGGCCGCGCGGCGGGGTAGTGGCTGTACACGGGGAGCGACGGGAGGGGCCGCCGTGACGGGCACGGATGCACTCGGGGCCGATCCCGGCCCGAAGGGGCTGCCGGCCGGCTACCGATGGCGGCCGGCGACCACCGCCGACGCGGACGCGGTCCACCGCCTGGTCGCCGCGTACGAACGCGAGGTGCACGGCCGCGCCGAGACCGCGGCCGACCGGATCAGCGCCGAGCTCACCCTGCCCGGTCTGCGGCCGGAGCACGACACGCTGCTCGTGCACGACGCCACCGGTGCGCCGGCCGCATACGGCTGGGTGAAGGGGCAGCGGGCCAGGGTTCATGTGCACCCCGGTCACCGGGGCCGGGGCCTCGGCGGTGCGCTGCTCGCCTGGAGCGAGACCAGGGCCCGGCGAGCGGGCGGCGACCGGCTCGCGCAGACGGTCCCCGACGGCGACGGCGCCGCGGCCGCACTCCTGCGGGCCGGTGGATACTCCCGCCTGGTCACCGAGTGGCTGCTGGAGATCGCGCTGCCACGCGAACCGGAGGTACCGGATCCGCCCGCGGGCATCGCCGTACGCCCGTTCCGGCACGGCGACGAACAGGCCGCGTACCAGCTCACCGAGGACGCCTTCGACGAGTGGCAGCCACGGCGGAAGAGCTACGCGGAATGGGCGCGGCAGACGGTGGAACGCGGCACGTTCCGGCCGGCGGCGTCACCGCTCGCCTTCGCCGACGGCCACCTGGTCGGGGCCGTGCTGTCACTGGACGTTCCGGGCCACGACGAGGGATACGTCGCGCGCGTCGCGGTGCGGCGCGACCAGCGCGGCCGGGGCATCGCCCGCACGCTGCTGCGCGAGGCGTTCCGCACCTTCCACCGTCTCGGCAGGCCGGCCTGCACCCTGCGGACGCACTCCGGCACCGGCGCGCTCTCGCTGTACGAGCGCCTGGGCATGACGGTCCGGAGCAGTTCCACGGTCTACGGCAAACCGCTCGTCACCGGCTGACCGGGGCGGGGCGGGTGGCGCCGGAAAACGCGTCCGGCGCTGTCGGTGCCCTCGGCTACGGTTGCGCCCCTGTACCGGAAGGGGGAGGGAAGTGCAGGTCGGGGTGGGGGCGGTGCGCTGGCAGGCCAAGGCGATCGACGCCGAGGCGGAGCTGTCGAAGGCGTCCAAGGGGCCCGACGGCGACCTGAGCGGCTCGCTCGCGGACGCCTTCCTGCGTCAGGGTCCGGTCACCGCGGCCTGCGAGATCGACCAGACCGGCGGGCCACATCGGCTTCCTGCGCGTGTGGACCGGCAGGTCCGGTGAGGCCGACGCCGGCAGCGTGCTGCGGGAGTTCGTCGCCGCGGAGGACAACGCCGGCAAGGAGAGGTACCACCCCTTCAGGACCCGCGGCGGCCTGACCGGCGTGGAGGTGGAGTACCTCTACACCAGCAAGCTCCTGGGCGCGACGAAGACAGAGTCCGCGCTCGCGGTCGGCACGCCCGAGGGCCCGGTGGTCCTGCACCCGGCGGGATGGACACCGAGGAGCGCGAGGCGATGCGGCCCGCCTACGAAGTCGCCGAGCGGACG
This sequence comes from Streptomyces sp. NPDC001852, assembly GCF_042891825.1. Classification (NCBI taxonomy): domain Bacteria; kingdom Bacillati; phylum Actinomycetota; class Actinomycetes; order Kitasatosporales; family Streptomycetaceae; genus Streptomyces; species Streptomyces sp. NPDC001852. The sequence goes on along the minus strand of NZ_JBIATN010000019.1, from coordinate 7,024 downwards.
CCCGAGTTGACCTGAGCCGGCCGGCCGCGGGGTGCGGCCGTCAGTAGCGGAGACGCCTGGCCCTCAGCAGCATGATCAGACCCGACAGGGCGAGCAGCGTGCCGAGCGCGGCCGGCCACAGGTGCGCACCGGTCTCCGCGAGTGCGCCCTGCCGAGCGCCCTGCGCCTGGGGCGGCGGGGCCGATCCGGCGGCGGTGGGCTGGGCGGATGCGGACCGAGCGGGTGCGGAGTGAGCAGGTGCGGACTTGGCCGGTGCCGACTCGGCGGGGGCCGACTCGGCGGGGGCGGACGTGGGCGGGGGCGGCGCCGACTCGGTGGACCTGCCCTGCTCGGCGGTGTGGTGCCCGGTGGTGTGGTGCTGCCCAGGGGTGCCAGTCGCTGTCGTCGTGCGGGCCGGTGCGGTGGTGCGGGCCGGTGTGATCGTCGCGTCGGTCCTAGGAGCCTCGCTGGTCTGCGTGGCCGAGGGCGCCGGTGCGGAGGTGGCGGTGGCGGTGGCGCCGGGCTGCTCCGTCGTACCGGAACCCGGGGCGGCCGTCGTACCGGAGCCGGAAGTCGCCGTGGGTGACGCCGTCGTACCCGGGGTGTCGCCGTCGGGGCCGCAGGCGCGGCCGGAGTTGATGCAGTCGACCATCTGCCGCATCAGGTCCTCGTCGAAGACGTTGATGAAGTCGCCGTGGTCGGTGACGGGTTTGTGGAGTTGCTCGGGGAAGGAGTCGACCGCGAAGAGCGGGACCGTACGGCCGCCGTCCTGGAGGCTCGGCGCCTTGACGTCGTAGACGATGCGCTCCTCCAGCTGCGGAATGGCGCGGAAGCCGGCCGGGCAGGAGCCGTCGGGGGCGGTGAAGGCCACGTGGGTGCGGTGGTTGGCGCTGTCGATGTTGCGGCCGTCCCAGCAGCTCTGGAACCGGAAGGTGCGCACCACGTCGCTGCCCTGCGGACACAGGGGGTACTTGTCCTTCAGCTGCCGGTCCTCGTGACCGGTGCAGCTCCAGGACGCGTTGGCGTTACCGGGCCCGTTGACGAAGGCCTTGGCGTCGCCGGTGATGATGCGCAGGAACCGCGGCATGGCGGTGACCTTGCCGCGCGGGTTGCCCGTGAAGGTCAGCGTGACCTGCGCGGGTGTGACGATCTGGCCGGCGTTGCCCTCCGTGCCGCCGCCCGGGGATCCGGCGTCCCGCTCCTGTGTGCCGTTCTGCAGGCGCAGCACCGGCCAGTAGTAGGTGGACCTGTCGCCCTGGTCCACGCAACTCGTGCCGGCGTTCGCCAGGTCGTCGTCGCTCGCGAAGGCGTTGTTGCCCTGGTTGCCGACGTAGTCGTGGAAGTGGTGGGCGCCGTTGGAGACGCCGGGGGCGACGATGACGTTGTCGGAGTTGAACAGGCCGTTCGCGTTGACACCGCAGTCGGAGGTGAAGCTGCCGCGCGAGGCGTCGGCCTGCTGAGGCGGGTTCGGTGCAGCGGGCGGTACCGAGGTGATGTCCGCGTAGTCGGAGACGACGGGTCCGTTGCCGCCCTGGCCGGCGCCGCCCGGCAGGGCACCCGGGCTCGCGGTGGCGGTGGCCTGAGGGCCGGCGCTCGCGCCGTCGCCGCCGGGGCGCAGGGTGCAGGCGGCCAGGGCGTCCAGGCCCTGCGGGCGCTCCCCCGCCCGGTCGATGGCGTCGGTGATCCGGCCGATGGCGGCGGCCCGCTGTTCCCTGAGTGGGTTCATGATCGTGTCGTCGACCGAGCCGGAGTCCTGCCCGCCGGCCTGCGCGGACTGCTGGAGCTGCCGGTAGGCCTCGGCCGTCTGCCGGTCGAGCAGGGCGAGTTCACGGTCCACGTCGGGACGGGCGGCGTCCGGTACGGCGGTCAGCCGGCTGCCGATGTCGGGGCAGTCGATGGTCGCCATGCCGGCGGACAGCACGTGTCCGGTTCCGTTCGCTCCGGATCCGTCGCCCCAGCCCTCGGTCGCCGAGGCGTAGACATTGACCGTGGCGAGGCCACCTCCGCCCAGCATCAGGGCGATCGCTGCGAAGGTCGCGCGTCGTGCGCCGGTCGGGCGTCTGCGCTTGTTGCGTGCCAAGGTCGTCCCCTGTGTGGTGTGCGCCGGTCGGGCATGGAGCTCCCCGGGCTCATACGGAGGGCGGCACCGATGTGTTCAACCGGATCGCGGATTCACCGGGACCTCACAGGAAAACGCGGAACTCGCTCCTTCCCTTTCGAACAGTGACACGAACATCACAAATACGTATCGGACATTTCACACCTCAACCTTCACACGAGGTACACACGTTGGCTAGGTTGACGCGAGGCCGCCCGGCCCTCGACGTGCCGGACGCAACGGCCCAACTGCCCTACGGGGCAAGGAAGGAGCGTGTCTTCCATGGCGCCGGAGAGCCGCGACGAGGTTGCGCGGGACGAGGTTCGGCAGCGGATCGACTCCCTCTACGACCGGGCCGAGAACGAGACCGGGAACTACAACGCGACCCGGGCCATGGCCTCGGTGACGCGCTCACGGGGCGTCCCCCTGGCCAAGCGCTCGGCGCGGCGGTCCGATCCCGCTCTCGACGAGATCGCCCGGCAGTGGTTCGACGGCGCACGCGCCAAGCTCGGCCCGACCGTCCCCGCCGTGCTGCCCGCCGACCGGCTGCCCGACCGCCCGGCGGCGGGGCGCTCCCGCGGCCGGACGGGCGGCGCACCGGACGCCCTGGGCGTGGGCCCCTCCGCCCGACGGGCCGAGGCCCTGGAGCGTGCCGCCGCCCGCACGGTGGCCGAGCTGACGGCCGGCCGGGCGACGGATCCGGAGAGCCTGGCCCTGGCCGCACGGCAGAGCGGACGCGCGGCGCTGCCGGGGCCGCGACGCCCTGAACTGCCAGGAGCGGTCACGGAGTTGTCCGCCCTCGACGGAACAGGGACGGCCGGCGCGGGCCCGGCGGGCCTGGCGCTGCCGGGCGCGTCAGCCCTGGTGACGGCCGACCCGCTGGGAGTACCGGCCGGTCTTGATCCGGTGGGGCCTGCCGGCCTCGGACCGGTGGAACCGACCGGCCTCGGACCGCTGGAACCGACCGGGCTCGGTCCGGTGTATCCGGCCGGGCTCGGGACTGCGTCACCGGCCGGCGCCGGTCCCGCCGAAACCGCCGTTCTCCCGACGCCCGCCCCACCCACTGTGCAGGGCACCCCGGTTCAGGAACCGAGGACACTGCCCGGCCCCAACGCGCCGGGCCGCCCCTCCCCCGCCACCTCCAAGGCGAACAACCAGCGCAAGCTGGCCGCAGCGAGCGACGTGATCACCCGGTACACCGCCCGACTGACCACGGCCGCCGCAGCCGCTCAAGCCGCGCCCATGACGGTGACCCCGCCGGAGTACGGTGCGGTCGCGGCGCCTGAGTACGGTGCGGCCGCACCGGCGGAATACATGATGGCCGCACCGCCGACGTCGGTCGCGGCCACACCGCCCGCGTCCGTGACAGCCGTCCCGCCCACACCCGTCACGGTCGCACCACCCGTACCGACGACGGCCGCACCGTCGGCTCCCGTCACCGCGCCAACTCCCGTGCCCGTTACGGCCGTACCGCCCGCACCGCCCGTCCAGGCCCCCTTCCCGGACCCCGCAACCGGCCAGTGGCAGGAGTCGCCATGGACGACGCCCGGAGCGACGGCGACCGCGACGCCGACCGTGGACGTCTCGCCCACCACCGCACCCCCCGCGGCCGACCCCATGGCACCCACCGCCCACCCCGAGTCGCCCCGGGCCGTGCGGGCCGCCAAGGCCATCGCGTTCGCCCGGGCGCAGATCGGGAAACCCTGCGTGTGGGGGGCGACCGGGCCGGACTCGTACGACTGCGCCGGCCTCACTCAGGCCGCCTGGCGGGCCGCCGGGGTCCCGCTGCCGCGCGCCGCGTACCAGCAGGCGCTCGCCGGTGCGCCGGTCACTCTCGCCGGGATCGAGCCCGGCGACCTCGTCCTCTTCTTCGACGACGACCGGCACGTGGGCCTGCATGTCGGCGGCGGCATGATGGTGCACGCGCCGGGCCCGGGCTCGTCGATACGCGAGGAGTCGATCTACGGCGCCGGGGAGTCGGCGATCCACCGGATCGTGCGGCCCGCCTGAGCGGTCCGTGGGCCGGGTGGACCGGGACCGGGATCAGCCGCGGCGCCGGTGTGCGCGCCGGCTCTCATAGTGGTCGAGCAGGGTCTCCTCCAACGGGCGGTAGGTCAGGCCCAGTTCGTGGATGCTGCGGCTGTTGTCGACGCGGAAGCGGATGCCGAGGTGCTTGCCGATGTAGTCCTGGGTGAGGCCGAAGGCGGGGCCCAGGATGCGGACCGGCCAGTGCGGCAGTCTGGTGCGCGGGAGCCGCAGGTCGCGGGGGTGGCGGGCGAGGACGATGCGGGCCATCTCGTGGAACGACGTCATGGTCTCGGCGGCCACGATGTACCGCCCGTGCGCGGACGGGTTCTCGGCGGCGGCGATGTGCGCGTCGGCCACGTCCCGGACGTCCGCCGTGGTGAAGCTGAAGTCCGGTGCGCCGTAACAGAAGTAGCCCTGGAACAGCTCGTCCAGCAGGAAGAGGCTGCCGGAGCCGGAGGCGGGGGTGAACGAGGGGCCCAGGATCAGCCCGGGGTTGACCGACACCATGCGCCAGCGGTCCTGCGCCGCCTCGGCCTCCCACGCGGCACGCTCGGCCAGCGTCTTGGCGTAGTGGTAGGGGTTGTTCTCGAGGGTGCTGGTGGTGTTGAAGTACCGTTCGGAGAGGACCTGGCCGTCCATCGCGAGCACATCGGCGTAGTCGCCGAAGATCGCGCCCACGGTGGACGTGAACACGAGCGTCCGCACCTCGGGGGTCCGCTCGATCGCCGCCAGTACGTTGCGGGTGCCCAGCAGCGCCGGGTCCACCACGTCCCGTCGGCCGTCCTCGATCCGCTCCGGCATCAGGAACGGCGAGGCGACATGGAAGACGACAGAGCAGCCCCGGAACGCCGCGCCGAAGGTGCCGCTGTTGACCAAGTCCGCCTCAAAGAGCTCCAGTTGGCCGGGAAACGCCTCCTGGATCTCCCACAGCGGCCGGACCTTCGCCGCGTCGGCCCTGTTGCGTACGGTGGCATGGACCAGGTAACCCCGCTCCAGCAGGCGTCGAACGAGATGGCTGCCGACGAATCCGCTGCCGCCCGTCACCGCCACGACCGTCCCCGTCACGACCGTCCCCGCGTGTCCGCCCACGCTCACCCTCCCCATGCCGCCGTCCGAGGACAGGGTCGGGCACCGGATGCTGCAGGGGAACACCCTGGACCACAGGGCGACAGCGGACCATAAGGCGGCACTGGGTATGTCATAAGATCCACTTATGGGGTCATAGACCGGACCCCCGTACCAACTTAGGTGTGCCTTAGTTTAGGCTTCCCGATCGAGTCGCCCATTCACGCTCGAAGGGAACCTGATCATGCCGCGCCCCCTGCGGGTAGCCATCGTCGGAGCCGGCCCCGCCGGGATCTACGCCGCCGACGCCCTGCTCAAGTCCGAGGTGGCCGCCGACCCCGGCGTCTCCATCGACCTCTTCGAGCGCATGCCCGCCCCGTTCGGCCTGATCCGGTACGGCGTCGCCCCCGACCACCCGCGCATCAAAGGCATCATCACCGCCCTGCACCAGGTCCTCGACAAGCCGCAGATCCGTCTGTTCGGCAACGTCGACTACCCGACCGACATCAGCCTGGACGACCTGCGCGCCTTCTACGACGCGGTGATCTTCTCCACCGGCGCGATGGCCGACCGCGACCTGCCGATCCCCGGCGCGGGCCTGGACGGCTCCTACGGCGCCGCCGACTTCGTCTCCTGGTACGACGGCCACCCGGACGTGCCGCGCACCTGGCCCCTGGAGGCCGAGAAGGTCGCCGTGCTGGGCGTCGGCAATGTCGCCCTCGACGTGGCCCGCATCCTCGCCAAGACCGCCGACGAGCTGCTGCCGACCGAGATCCCGCCGAACGTCCACGACGGACTGAAGGCCAACAAGGCCGTGGAGATCCACGTCTTCGGCCGGCGCGGGCCCGCCCAGGCGAAGTTCAGCCCGATGGAGCTGCGCGAGCTGGACCACTCGCCGAACATCGAGGTCATCGTCGACCCCGAGGACATCGACTACGACGAGGGCTCGATCGAGACCCGGCGCGGCAACAAGCAGGCCGACATGGTTGCCAAGACCCTGGAGAACTGGGCGATCCGGGATGTCGGCGACCGGCCGCACAAGCTGTTCCTGCACTTCTTCGAGTCCCCCGCGGAGATCCTCGGCGAGGACGGCAAGGTCGTCGGCCTGCGCACCGAGCGCACCGCCCTCGACGGCACCGGAAACGTCAAGGGCACCGGCGAGTTCAAGGACTGGGACGTGACCGCGGTCTACCGCGCGGTCGGCTACCTCTCCGAGAAGCTGCCCAAGCTGCCCTGGGACATCGACTCGGGCACGATCCCGGACGAGGGCGGCCGGGTCATCGAGGAGGGCGGCACCCCGGTGCAGTCCACCTACGTCACCGGCTGGATCCGACGCGGCCCCGTCGGCCTGATCGGCCACACCAAGGGCGACGCCAACGAGACCGTCGCCAACCTGCTGGACGACTACGCGAACGGCCGGCTGCACACCCCGGCCTCGCCCGGCCCGGAGGCGGTGGACGCCTTCCTCGCCGAGCGCGAGGTCCGCTTCACCACCTGGGAGGGCTGGTACAAGCTGGACGCCGCCGAGCGCGCTCTGGGCGAGCCGCAGGGCCGTGAGCGCGTGAAGATCGTCGAGCGCGAGGACATGCTCCGGGAGAGCGGGGCGTAGGCCCGGACTCCGCACAGGGGCCAGGGGCCGGTGCCGATGCGCCGGCCCCGCGGCGTGTCGCGCACGGCACGCGCTGCGACGCCGGGCGGGGAACCGCCCGCGGGTGCCGGCGGCGGGCACGACCTCCGGCCCCGTCTCCGCATGAGCGGCCCCCCGTTATCTTCTTCGCGGTCCTGCAAGAGGGCCGCTGGCCTCCGGGCCCGGCATGACTGTTCCCCCCTGTCGAAGGGATGACCTGGGGGGTG